>JAEURZ010000014.1:293-78780 GCA_016788905.1 Elusimicrobiota bacterium | reverse complement strand
CCGGCTCGAAATCATCCCGCGGGCGTAAGCCGCCAATACAATCTTTAGCATCACGCGCGGATCATACGCCGGAGCGCCTCCGTCGTCGTTGTTCCGTAACCTATGAAACGCCGTCATATTGATTTTGTGGTCAACAATATAAGAGAGGGCATGCTCGAAACTACCAGGTAGGATTTGGTGTTCAAACTGAATAGATACAAACTGCCCTTGCGCGTAATTCGCTTCTTTATACCGCGGCATGGGGACCTCCGGAAAGGGGATTGTCGTCAGCGTCGACGGTAATTCAAGATTATCTCTTTTGGATGGGGACCGCTAGAAAAATGAAACGGAGGGGAAACTAAGCGCTCGCAGGGGTTTTTCTACAGACTAAACGGACCAAGCTCAGCGGCCAAGGAAAGTGCGGAACCTACGGCCGATGGCGGTGATGACTAAACTCACTCAAACAACTAAACCCACGAAGCGACCACTCCTTGGTCCGCTGCAGCGACTTGTTAGGCGCTCCTATTGTTATAAATTACCCTCTTAATCTCGAATACCACAACAGAAACTCTATCCGCTTACAAGACCTTCTATTTAAAAAAGGAAATCTCGATTTTAATTGATCCATAATGACCTTATTGTCATTCAAACTCTGGGAATAATGACGTGTCAGCTCTATTTCAATCTTTTTGAAATCTGTAATCCACGTGTTTTTCAATTCAACTTCTACACTAGGAAATGATTCCCGAACACTGTCCGCGGGGGATTTGTTAAGACCAAATTTGGTGTAAAGTAAAAATCCCCGATTTTTTAAATCATCTATTGTCGGTTGTCTAAATAGTCGCATTCTTTAGCGCCTAACAATTATTATCTATACTCTTCTTTCTTCGGGAAAGGCCCGTTGACGCCTTTTTCTATTTTGAATAAAATGAAATACAAGATGATTAATCGAAGTAAAATTCCCTTGTTACATGGTTATGCTTACTTCATATAATCAGGCTTGCTTGCCTGAATTCCAAAACCTGCTGCGGCAGCGTAACCTTGCTCTTGAAAAACAAATCCCTTTTCTCGCGCAGTGGGCCCAGGCTTATTTGACCTTTTTGGGCCAGAACACTGACGGGGCAGTGCCGTTTGAAATTGGCCTGGAACGCTTTTTAAAGCATACATCCATTCAGGGAAAATTTCAACCCTGGCAAATCGCCCAAGCGGAATCAGCCGTCCGCCTGTATAATCGTTATTTTGGAACAAAAGAAGAATCGCTCCCTGTCGCTCCAGCGACGGGGGGTGCGGTGGAGGAAAAATTAAAGGAAAGAATGCGTTTAAAGCATTACTCTTTCAGTACCGAACGCTCCTATTTAGATTGGTATACTCGGTTTCATAAATATATTTCTTCTGTGCGTGGAAAAACAGAGCCATCGGAATGGACCTCGGAAGACGTGAGCGATTTCTTGACTCGATTGGCGGTGGTTGATCGTGTTTCCGCTTCAACTCAGAACCAGGCGTTTAATGGACTGCTTTTCCTTTTTCGGGATGTATTGGGGCGGTCCTTGGACGACATTCGAAAAACAGTTCGCGCGAAACGGGGCATTCGATTGCCAGTGGTTCTGTCGCGGGGAGAGGTTCGCGAGGTTTTTGCCTCGACGACGGGGGAAAATCGGCTTATCCTTGAACTGCTCTATGGGACGGGGATGCGACTCATGGAATTGGCCCGATTGCGCGTTCACGATTTGGATTTTGATCGGGGAACACTGTATATCCGTGGGGGGAAAGGGGACAAAGACCGAACGACCATGCTGCCGAAATCGGTCAGAGACCCGCTCCGAAATCATCTTCTTGAAGTTAAACGTCTCCATGATGGAGATCTTGCTAAAGGGTTTGGAGACGTGTATCTCCCCGAGGGACTTGACCGCAAATATCCCCGTGCAGGGAAAGAATGGAAATGGCAATATGTCTTTCCCTCAGACCGACTGTCTGTGGACCCCCGGAGCGGAAAAGTGCGGCGACACCATCTGAGCGATTCGGCCATTCAACAAACCATGGCGAGGGCGGTTGTTAAAGCGGGGTTAACCAAGCACGCCACGGTCCATACGCTTCGGCACAGTTTCGCCACACATCTGTTGATGAAAGGGGTTAATATCCGGGAAGTTCAGGAACTCTTGGGACACAAAAGCGTTGAGACAACCATGATCTACACCCATGTCCTGCGCGACATGGCCAACGCTCCGTCCAGCCCCTTAGACGATCTTTTGACGGATCCGGAGAGCAGCCCCTCGCACAAAGAATTGGCACCACCCATTTCCCATTGAAGGAGAATTTATGACCATTAACGCATCGGATCGATTGGGGCTCTTGCCCCCCTACCTGTTTGCGGCCATTGACGCGGCCAAGAAGGCCGCCATGGACAAAGGGGCGGACATTATTTCATTGGGGGTGGGCGACCCAGACCTTCCCACCCCTGCGCCCATCATTGCGGCGGGGCAAGCGGCCATGACGAAACCGGCCAACCACCAATACCCCTTTGGCGCAGGGCTTCTCAGTTTTCGCCAAGCCGTGACCCATTGGTACAAGACCCGGTTTCAAGTGGATTTGGACCCAGCGACGGAAGTGTATTCCCTTATCGGTTCAAAAGATGGATTGACGCACTTGCCATTGGCTTTCATGAATCCCGGTGACACGGCCATTGTGCCGGAACCCGCTTACCCGGCCTACAACGCGTCCATCCTCTTGGCGGGAGGGCAAACATATTTTACCCCGCTTCTGGAGGAAAAAGGATTTCTGCCGGATTTGGAAAGCATTCCTAAAGACATTTTGTCGAAGGCAAAACTTTTCTATCTCAATTACCCGTCGAATCCTCTCTCCGTGATGGCCCCCCGGTCTTTCTACGAATCAGTCATTCGGTTAGCGAAAGAGCATGGATTCCTTGTGATCCATGACGCGGCTTATTCTGAAATGTACTACGAAGAACCACCTCTCTCGTTCCTCCAAATCCCTGGGGCCAAAGAAGTGGGGATTGAATTTCATTCCTGCTCAAAAACGTACAACATGACGGGCTGGCGGGTGGGGTGGGTGTGTGGGAACGCCACCGCCGTTCGAATTTTGGGGCGGCTCAAAGACAATTTTGATTCGGGCGTATTCCAGGCAGTGCAAGAGGCCGCCGTCGCCGCTCTGACCGGTTCCCAGGACAACGTGGCCGAAATGCGAAAAGTGTACCGCGAACGTCGGGACTTATTTATCCCTCGGCTTCGGGCCCTCGGATGGCGCGTGACAAATCCACCCGCCACTTTTTACGTATGGGCGCATACTCCCGAGGGATATTCTTCCGCCCGAACGGCAGAGCGTCTTTTGCAAGAGGCGCATATCGTGTGTACGCCCGGGAATGGGTTCGGCCCTTCCGGCGAAGGCTATGTTCGGTTTGCCCTGACGGTTCCAAAGGAAAGGCTAGAAGTGGCTTTGGAACGCATCGGCCGATTGAAGTGGTAACAAGCGTTTCCCGGAAAGCTCGGGGGTCCCATCGACCGTGGGTGGAATGGATCGCCTCCGTTTTTTGTTTCACGGGAAGGAGCAAGGATTGATCCTTACGTCCCGCCGTGGGGCCCTCCTGGTGGCTTTAGCGGCGATCCTCTTTGGGTTACTGGGTGTATTGGTCAAATGGACATCCGAATCAATTCCAAGCCCTATGATTGTTTTTTTTCGTAACGCCGTAGGTTTGGTGGCTCTCGTCCCCTTTCTTCAGGGGAAAGGCTCCCTTCGAACGAAGAGGTTTGGGGCCCACTTTACCCGTGCCCTGGCGGGGATAGGGGCCATGTATTTGTCCTTCTACGCCATCGGACATATGCGATTGGCCGATGCCTACGTGCTGGCTTACACGGCGCCACTCTTCATGCCTTTTTTGGCCCGGTGGTGGTTAGGTGAACCCATCCCACGTCACGCTGGGGTGGCACTGGGGCTGGGGTTTGCGGGCATTCTTCTTCTGCTCAAACCCGGATTAGGGATTTTTCAGCCGGTGGCGCTCTTTGCTTTGGCGGCGGGATTATTGGCGGCCATTGCCCAAGTGGGCATTCGTCATCTGACCACAACGGAACCGCCCACCCGCATCGTTTTTTATTTTGGACTTGTGGCCACGGGGTTGACGGCTCCGCCCTTAGCGGGGGCTTGGACCCCTCCTTCTGTGGGCCTGTGGGTGGCCCTGGGCGCTTTGGGTATTGTGGCCACCGTAGCACAACTTCTGATGACGGAAGGATATCGGCTCTCTTCCCCTGGGGATGTGGGCGCTCTCATGTATATTGCGGTGGCGACCGCCGGTGTTGCCGACTGGATTTTTTGGAGGCGTCTGCCGGACATTATTTCACTGGTGGGGATCGGGCTGATTATGGCCGCGGGGGTTTGGATCCTGCGAGCCCCGTCACGCCCCGTTCCTCCTTTGGTTCCGGTTCCATGAAACTTCGGTTCGTTCTTGTTCGGCCCCGTAACCCACTCAATATGGGCGCCGCGGCTCGGGCTATGGCCAACTTTGGGTTTAACGATCTGGTGGTGGTCAAACCTTTCGCGCCCGTTTGGCGGGAAACGACTTCCGCCGTGGGAGCGGAACAATTGGTGAGGGACGCCCGTTCGCTTTCTTCCTTGGATGAGGCCATCGGAGACTGCCAATTGGTTTTGGGTACCACGGCCCTTCGCAATCGCCGTCCGGAACGGCCCGTTGTTTCCTTGCCGAACCTGGGGGATTATTTGAAACAAGTGGCTCCGTCCCCCTTTCTAACGAAAGACAGAGGAACGTTCCAGGCCGCCATTCTCTTTGGATCGGAAAAGACAGGTCTTTCTAGCACGCACTTGGACCGGTGTCATATCTGGCTCACCATTCCAACAGATCCAGGATGCCCTTCAATGAATATGGGACAATCCGTGGCCCTGTGTGCATACGAGTGGGCCCGCGTTCTGGAAGCCCTTCCTCGTCGCCCCTTGCCAGGGCTGGCTCCCCTGGCAACAACAGATGATCTCAATCGGTTGGTGCGGCAAACCATGAACCTTTTCGAAGCCGCCGAGTATTTGCCATTCCTTCCCAGGGCCGCTCAAGAAAGAAAAGTGCGGCGTCTCTTTCAGCGCTGGAGGATTCACCGCCAAGACATCCAACTCTTGTACGGATTATTTCGGTTTTTAATGCAGGGGCTTGCGGGAAAGAGACCCCGTGGCGGTTGAGAAAGTTTTCGTGGGTGTGGGGTCCAATGTGGGGCGGCGACTGGTTTTTCTTCGTCGGGCCGTGCGGGCTCTGGGAAATATCCCGGGAGTGAAGGTGTTTCGTGTTTCGCCCGTGTATGAAACTTCTCCTGTGGGGCCACGCCAGCGGCATTTCCTGAACGCGGTTGTTGAACTCCGTTCGTTGATGGGGCCGGCGGATTTGTTGGGACAGATGAAAAAAATTGAAGGGCTTCTTGGCCGTCGGCGACGCAAGCGGTGGGGGCCTCGAGAAATTGATTTGGATTTGATCTTCTTCGGTGTTCGTCGCCATCGAGAGGAACTTCTCCTGCCCCATCCCCGATGGAAAGAACGCAAATTCGTGGTGTGGCCCCTGGCGGATATTGCCCCCCGGTTTAAAGACGTTGTGAGCGGGCGATCCATGGGTTATTATCGGCGGAAATTGACAGATCCGGACCAAAGCATTAAACTCTATCCGAGACCCCTCTGATGAAAAAGAAACCCACGCTCTCCCCCGGAAAAGTCACTGTTCACACCCTTCGAGAAATGAAACGCACGGGCGAAAAAATAACGGCGCTCACCGCCTACGATGCTCCCATGGCCCGTCTACTCAACCGAGCCTTGGTGGATGTGATTTTGGTTGGCGACTCGGTGGGCAATGTGAAGCTGGGTTTCCCGAACACGCTTCCCGTCACCTTAGAGGATATCCTCCATCACACCCGGGCGGTTCGGCGGGGGAACAGCCGAGCCCTGTTGGTGGCGGATATGCCGTTTCTTTCCTATGAGTTCGATCCCAAGGACGCGGTTCGGCAGGTGGGTCGGTTGATTAAAGAGGGCGGCGCTGAAGGGGTGAAAGTGGAAGGGGCGGGGGCCATTTTGCCGTCCCTTCGTGCGCTCATCGGGGCCAATATCCCAGTGATGGGGCATCTGGGATTAACGCCTCAAGCGGTTCACCGGCTCGGGGGGTATCGGGTTCAAGGCCGAACCCCTCGTGACGCCGCCAGGATATTGAGAGACGCCCGCCAGTTGGAATCGGAAGGTGTTTTCGCCCTCGTTTTGGAAGCGGTTCCGGCCTCCCTGGCCCGCCAGATTTCCCGCGCCCTGAAAATTCCCACCATTGGCATTGGAGCGGGGGTGGGGACGGACGGTCAAATATTGGTTCTTGATGATATGCTGGGTTTTTCCGACGGTCCTTCCCCGAAATTTGTTAAACGATACGCCCATTTGTGGGATGAAGCACTCGGGGCTGTCCAGCAATTCCGGTCGGAGGTTCGAACCTCCCGGTTTCCCGGACGCGACCACACTTACCGGTGATTTTCCTTCTCATTGTTTTTTTTGTTGTCGGTGGCATTTTCTTTTTGGGGTGGCGGATGTCCGGCCTTGTTCTTCGTGGGCCGCGGGAACCGCTCACCACCACGCCGCGGACGTATGGGTTGGCGTATTCTGAGGAACGGTTCAACTCTTCGGGGAATCTTGTTCTTCGTGCATGGTTCGTGCCGTCCTCCCACCCTTCCGACACGACCCTCGTTATTTGTCACGGGTGGGGGGCGAACCGGTCCAACATCTTGGAGCGGACTCATTTTTTAAGGTCGCGCGGTGAGTACAACCTCTTCTTCTTCGATTTTCGAAACCACGGGGAAAGCGATTCGGGGCAAGCGTCTCTTTCCCGTGAAGAAATTGGGGATCTGGACGCCGCTCTCCGTCATCTTCGTTCGGTCCATCCGACCGAATCCGCTCGGATGGGGCTGTATGGAATGTCCATGGGCGCGTCCATTGGGATCTGGGTCGCCGCCCAAGACGTGGGCGTCTTGGCGGTTGCGGCGGAAAGCCCCTTCTGTGAATTCAGTGGGGCGCTCACCCGCCACGGTCGGTTATTTTATGGAGCTCCAAAACTATTTTCACGGCTGACGCTTTGGTTTGTCCGGAACCGATTGGGGTTTGACCCCAATGATTACGCTCCCCTTCGGGTCGTCGGGAAGATTGCCCCTCGACCTCTCTTTATTTTACAAGGCGAACGGGACCGACGCACCCCCCCCGCTGAGGGTCGCCGCCTTTTCGATGCGGCGGGTGAACCCAAAACGCTCTGGACGGTTCCCGGGGCGTATCATGGGGAATTGGCCGAAGTGGGGGGACGGGAGTATCAAGATCGGATCCTTGCCTTTTTTGATCGGGCGTTTCATCGATCACGCCCATGAAAACAATTCGTTCCTCCGCTGTCCTGCGAAAAATCGTCTTGGCGTGGCGGCGACGTGGGCGGTCGGTGGGTTTGGTCCCGACCATGGGGGCGTTGCATGAAGGGCATTTGTCTCTCATCCGACGGGCGAAGAGGGAAAATGATTTCGTGGTGGTTTCCCTCTTTGTTAATCCCACCCAGTTTGGACCCCAGGAGGATTTGACCCGCTACCCTCGCCCTTTTGCCCGGGACGCCGATCTCTGTCGGCGTGAATCGGTCGCCCTCCTGTTCACCCCCTCGCCCCAGGGAATGTATCCGCCGGATTTTCAAACCTGGGTGACTGTGGAAGAACTCTCCAAGCCCCTGTGTGGGCTTGTCCGGCCAGGCCATTTCCGAGGCGTGGCCACGGTGGTGCTTAAACTTTTGAACCAAGTCCAACCCGACCGGGCCTATTTTGGAAAAAAAGATTTTCAGCAGTTGCGGGTGATCCAACGGATGGTGAAGGATCTGGATCTGCCGGTCAAAGTCGTTGCCTGCCCAACCGTTCGGGAGTTTGGAGGGCTGGCCCTTTCCAGCCGGAACGCTTTTCTCTCTCTTGGGGATCGCGCGGTGGCCCCCCTGTTGAGTCGTGCTTTACGGGCGGCGGGGCAAGTGTTAAAATCTCGTCGGAATAAAGTGGAGGCCCTCCGCGCCGCTCGGGCGGTGTTGCGGGGCCATTCTGGGATACGAATCCAATACCTTGAAATTGTGGATCCGGAAACATTGGTGCCGTCCCTAAAAAAATCAGGACCGTTCCTGGTGGCGGCGGCGGTGTGGGTTGGACATACCCGGTTGATCGATAACCTGTACATCAAATAAGTCATGAGGAGGAACGCGGTCCTCGGGAGGGGTTGTGCGGGTTCCCTCTCCGGGCTCCTGGCTCCATGAGTGCCTTCTTTTTCCGATTCTGGCAGGGCCCCTTTCTCCACGTGGTGGACGTGGTTTTGGTGTCGATTCTTATTTACCACGTTCTTCTTTTAATTCAGGGAACCCGTGCCGTCCAAGTTCTACGCGGATTTGTTGTTCTTGCTGTGGCGACGGTTGTGGCGGATCGTTTGCTTGGGTTGCCCACCTTGGGCTGGTTGTTACGAACCTTTTGGATTGCGTGGGCGGTTGTTTTTGCGGTGGTATTTCAACCGGAACTCCGGGCCCTTTTGGCCCATCTCGGGAGTCATCGATTGGGCCGTTCTTTGATTCCACAGGAACTGGGGTTCATTGATGAAATTATTGCCGCTTTGCGTGAAGGCGCCGCGGGGCGTGTGGGGATGTTGATCGTCTTGGAACAGGAAACCGGACTCCGGAATTTCATTGGAACAGGGACCGTCATTAACGGGCAAGTTTCCCGGGAACTATTGTCGACCCTTTTTTTTCCGCACACTCCGCTCCATGATGGAGCCGCCATCTTGCGGGAAGATCGGGTGGTGGCCGCTGGGTGTGTGTTGCCTCTCTCGAATGACACAGAACTGTCCCGCGTGATGGGGACCCGTCACCGGGCGGCCCTGGGCTTGAGTGAGATTTCCGACGCCATTGTGATTGTCTTAAGTGAAGAAACAGGGACGGTCTCGATGGTGCGCCATGGACACCTGGATCGGGATGTCCCACTGGACGAGTTGCAACGACGGTTGATGGAGTTTTACAAGTCGATCGGAGAAAAAGGCCTCCGCAACCGTCGGACGCGGGAGGGAGACCTGTGAGGGGCTGGAAAAAGAATTGGGAATTGAAATGTATGGCTGTTCTTTTGGCCGTGCTCCTGTGGATGAGCTTGCATCTAAACCCCCGGGAACGATTTCCGGTGTCGACGGTTCCCGAAGCGGGTCAACAGCGGTAACGGCAGCCTGAAAATTTTGCCCGGATTCTTCTCCTCGATTTAGGGGGGGGATTCTGGGTGCGCTTGAGGAGAATATGATCTGATGGGAAAATTATTTGGAACAGATGGCGTGCGCGGAGTGGCGGGCCGTTATCCGTTGACGGAACAATTTGTCCGTCGATTGGGATGGGCGGCGGGTACCGTTTTAGCGGAACGGGAACCTCGTCGCCCCAAGAGATTGTTTATTGTTCGCGATCCCCGATCGTCCGGGCCGGTGTTGCTGAGGGCCTTAGCGGAAGGACTGGGCGCGGCGGGATTTTCAGTTTTGGATGGGGGTGTGCTGCCCACCCCGGCGGTGGCCGCACTTATCCCTTCGTTGCCCGTGGTTGCGGGCGCGGTGATTTCCGCCTCACACAATCCGGCGGCCCACAATGGGGTCAAGTTTTTCGGGCCTGGGGGCCACAAACTTGAAGAAGACTGGGAGGAGGCGATTGAACGCCGCGCCCTCTCGAAAGAACCGCTCCCACCTCTCCGGTTGCGTGTGAAACCGTTTCTTCAAGCGCGAAATCGATACATTCGGTTTTTAAAGAAATGCTGGCCCGCGGGTGTATCCTTGCGCGGGGTTCCCCTTGTTTTGGATTGTGCCCAAGGGGCGACCAGTACGGTCGCTCCGGACCTTTTTCGTCAGATGGGGGCGCAGGTCACGGTGCTCTCCGCGTCACCCAATGGCCGAAATATCAATCGCCAATGCGGGGCTCTTCACCCCCAGGCGTTGGCCCAGGCCGTTCGCCGGACAGGCGCGCGGTTGGGGGTGGCTTTCGATGGGGATGGGGACCGAGCGATCTTTGTGGATGAAGCGGGCCATCCGCGCGATGGGGACGCTGTTCTTTTGGCCGCGGCCCGTCACTTGAAGGTACGCGGTCGATTAACGAACAATTCCGTGGTCGTGACGGTGATGAGCAATCTGGGTCTTCATCGGGCGTTGGACGCCCTGGGGTTTCAAAGGGAAGTGACGGCGGTGGGAGACAAATATGTGTGGCAGGGAATGCGTAAAACAGGGGCGGCGTTGGGAGGGGAACCGTCCGGGCATGTGATCTTTCGGGATTTCCTCCCGACGGGAGACGGGATCCTCACCGCCTTGCAGGTGGCCGCGCTTTTGGTTGAAACAGGGAGAAGTTTCTCCTCGTTGACCTCGTTGGCGGTCCACTACCCCCAGGTCTTATTGAACGTTCCCGTTCGCGAGCGTACCCCGTTGGAAAAGATCCCAGGTTTTTCCCGGGCTTTGGCGGAGGTGAACACTCTTCTGGGGGACACCGGGCGCACCCTGGTCCGCTATTCGGGGACCGAACCCCTTCTGCGGATTATGATTGAAGGTCCTGACCGGGGCGCCATTGAATCCCACGCGGAAGCGTTGGCCCGTCTGGTTCGCGCGGCTTGACCGTGAAACTGCGTTGGGGCGTGAAATTTCAGTGTGTGATATAAATTTGATGTTGGTTTTCTTTTTTCGGTAAATCCGATGACTCTTCTTGGCGTTAACATTGACCATGTGGCCACCGTTCGTCAAGCCCGTCGATCCACGGTGCCCGATGTGGTGGCGGCCGCCCAAGTGGCGTTGGCCTCAGGGGCCGACTCCATCACCGTTCATTTGCGTGAAGACCGTCGCCACATTCAAGATATGGATGTCTCGCGTTTATCCAAGATCCAGGGCCTTCGGCTCAATCTTGAAATGGCGGCCACGGAAGAAATGGTTCGGATTGCGAGTGTCTTACGTCCTTTCAGTGTATGTCTTGTCCCGGAACGGCGCCAAGAATTGACCACGGAAGGGGGGCTGGACGTGATGAACCAAATGGCCCGTGTGCGGGGCGTTTGCCAAAAAATTTCATCCAAGGGAATCAAAGTGAGTCTTTTTATTGGTCCTGACTTGGACCAGGTGACCGCAGCCAAAGACGCGGGAGCGCATATGGTGGAGATTCACACGGGGACCTACGCGGACGCTCCGGCTGAGGCGCGGGGCACGGCGCTGAAGAAGGTTGAGGAAGCCGGTCTTCTGGCACACCGCTTGGGACTGGTTTTAAACGCGGGGCATGGATTGGACTACCAAAATGTTCTTCCGATTGCCACGCTGGATCATATGAACGAACTCAATATTGGTTTCTCAATTATTGCTCGGTCGTTGTTTGTTGGTCTTGAATCGGCCGTGCGGGAAATGAAAACGTTGGTGGCGGGTGTGGAGAGGAGGACCTAACCATGTGTGGAATTGTTGGATACATCGGGAAAGAAGAAGCGGCCGATGTCCTTTTGGACGGATTGCGGCGCCTGGAATACCGTGGTTACGATTCGGCCGGAATGGTGGTTCTGAACGGTAAGGGGTTGGACATTCGGCGGAGTGTCGGGAAATTAGTTAATCTGGAAACCCATCTCAAAAAATCCCCCCTTTCCGGTCACGCGGGGGTTGGGCACACGCGTTGGGCCACACACGGTCGTCCTTCCGAAGAGAACGCCCATCCTCACCGAGACGCCACGGGCCGCGTCGTGGTGGTCCACAACGGGATTATTGAAAACTATATGGCGTTAAAGTCAGGACTCCAATCTCGGGGTGTCACCTTTGAATCCCAAACGGACACGGAGGTCGTGGCCCACCTTGTGGGTGGGGCGATCTCCCGTCGTCAACGCGCGGGGGTCCCCTTGGCTCCCCTGGAGTTTGTGGAAGCGGTCCGTGAGGCTCTCTCTGAAATTAAAGGGACGTTCGCCCTAGGGATCGTTTCGGCCGATTGTCCCGATGTGGTGATTGGGGCCCGTCGTGAATGTCCTCTTTTGGTGGGAATGGGAGATGGCGAATATTTTCTCGCGTCGGACGCCCCCGCCATCCTCGCGCGTACCCGGAACGCCATTTTTCTTCAGGACGGGGACCTGGCCCTTTTGTCCCGGGACGGTGTCCAGCTGTTCAGTATCGAAACCGGTCGGCCCTTGGAACGCGCCGTCACCTATCTCCCCTGGGACCCCCTTCAAGCGGAAAAAGCCGGCTACCGCCATTTCATGTTGAAGGAAATCCATGAACAGCCCCGTTCCATGGAAGACACTCTTCGGGGCCGATTGAATATCGATGAAATCAAAGTTCATTTAGACACCCTCAAACTTTCGGAAGATCAAATTCGCGGATTTCGAAAAATGACCATTGTGGCCTGCGGCACCTCTTACCATGCGGGGTTATTGGCCCGTTACTTTTTTGAATCGTGGGTTCAGGCGCCTTGCGACGTGGAAATCGCTTCGGAGTTTCGTTACCGCAATCCCCTCGTGGGGCCGGAGGATTTGTTGGTGGCCATTTCTCAATCTGGTGAAACGGCGGACACTATTGCCGCGGTCCGGCACGCAAAAGGGAAAGGGGCCCGAACTCTGGCCGTTACCAATTCAGTGGGATCGACCCTTTACCGGGAATGTCACGGGAAAATCCTCACCCATTGCGGTCCGGAGATCGGGGTCGCCAGTACCAAAGCATTCACCGCCCAGTTGGGGGTCCTCTATGTCCTGGCGCTGTACGGGGCGTTGATCCGGGGCACGTTGCCGCGGGCGGAAGTGGAAACCATCATGAAGAATTTGCTTCACCTCCCGCGCTGGGTGGGGGACGCCCTTAAAACAGAGGCGGCTGTTTCCCTCATTGCCAAAAAATATTTTCACAGTCGCCATTTCCTCTTTCTGGGTCGAAACCTCAACTACCCCATTGCCCTGGAAGGCGCGTTGAAACTGAAAGAAATTTCCTACATCCACGCGGAGGGCTATCCCGCGGGCGAATTGAAGCACGGGCCCATCGCCCTGATCGATGAAGACATGCCAGTGGTGGCCATCGCCACCCAGAGCCGCGTCTATGACAAGGTCATGACGAACTTGGAAGAGGTGTCCGCTCGCGGGGGGCGAGTGATCGCCTTGGCCACGGAAGGGGACACCCGAATCACGGCGCTGACCTCGGATATTATTTGGCTTCCAGAGGTCCCGGAATCCATGGCTCCCGCGGTTAACGTGGTGCCGCTCCAGCTGTTGGCGTATCACATCGCGGTTCTTCTCGGTTGTGATGTGGACCAACCCCGCAACCTAGCCAAATCCGTCACCGTCGAATAAGGGGGGGGGGACATTCGTCCCCTTTTTCCACAAACCGGTTTAAATTTTCGGGAAGAGGCGAGTGTGGAGTCCGTCATGTTCAGTTCGGTCGAGAGGAGGAGTTTCATTTGAATTCTAAATCGGTGGTGGTCATCGGTGCGGGGCCGGGAGGCGAAGCGGCGGCCAAACGGGCGGCGGAGTTGGGGGCCCAGGTCACCATAATTGAGCGAGCGGAAGTGGGCGGACTCTGTTTAAACGCTGGGTGTATTCCTTCCAAAATGTTGTTGGAAGGAGGCCGGCTTCTTCGACAGGTGCGATCGGCTGCCTACCTGGTGGGGGGATCCACGGCTTCTATCCATTGGGACATGTTGCAAGAAAAAAAACGCGGGCTTGTTACACATTTTCGAAAATCCCTTGAACAGCGTTTCGGTCAGTTGAAAATCAGATTGGTCCGGGGAGACGCCCGGTTCGTCAGTCCCCACTCTGTTCGTGTCACAGGGCCTGAAGGGGCCCAGAACATTGATTTTGAAACGGCGGTCATTGCCACAGGTTCCGCACCATTTTTCCCTCCTCCTTTTGATCCAAGTGTTCAAGATATTTTAGACAGTGACCGTGTTCTGAATTTAACTCAAGTTCCCAAAAGTCTGGTGGTGGTGGGCGGGGGCGCTGTGGGGTTAGAGTTTGCTTGTCTTTTTCATGAACTGGGCACCGCCGTCACTGTGGTAGAGAAAATGCCCCAACTTTTGCCGGGGGAAGAAGCCTCGGTGTCCCGGTTCCTCCAGCAAAGTTTTGAAAAACGGGGAATCAAAGTCCATACGGAACAAACGGTGACGTCCGCCGAGAAAAGTTCGGACGGGTGGCGGATCACTCTTTCCAAGGGAGAGGAGTGCTTTGCGGAGAGGGTTTTGGTTTGCGTGGGGCGCCGCGCTTCACTGAATGATTTGGGATTGGAGTTGGCGGGCGTTTCGGTCGAACGGGGGCGAATCGCGGTGAACGATTTTATGCAGACGTCCCGGGCCTCGATCTACGCGGTGGGGGACGTGAACGGGTTGTCCCTGTTGGCCCACGCCGCGGCGGTTCAGGGGTCCGTTGCTGTGGGGCATATGATGGGGAAGGGCACCTCTTACGCCCACGCTCGTGTGCCCCGTTGTCTCTACACGTGGCCCGAAGTGGCGAGCGTGGGCGAATGGACCCATTCGGCTTCAATCAAAGACCTGGAAGTTAAAACCCAACGTTTCTTTTTTCAGGGGTCGGCCAAGGCCCTTGCCGCGGAGGAAGGAGAAGGGTTTATTCAGATCCTGTCGAATAAAAAGGATGGACGTTTGTTGGGGGCTCAGATCATCGGTCCTCACGCCACGGAACTGATCCATATCCTTTCTGTGGCCTTGGCCGCGGGCCAAACGGTGGACCAATTGCGGCAGGTTATTTTTGCTCACCCGACCCTGTCGGAAGGGATTCCAGGAGCGCTCGGGCGATGAGCGGGGCCGGGCCTGTTTTTCTGAAGGAACAACGCGAAACACCTCTCGCCTGGCGTCCGAGACTTCCGGCTTTCATGAAGGGCGTTGTTCCCCAAGGGGAAACGTTGTTTAACGTCAGGGACGTTCTCAAGGGAACGAAACTTCCCACGGTGTGTGAGCAGGCTCTCTGTCCCAACCGAACGGAGTGTTGGGCTCGGGGAACCTTGGCTTTTCAAATTCTGGGGTCCACCTGCACGCGCCGTTGCGGGTTTTGCGCGGAGGCCACGGGTCGGCCGGGTCCTGTGGA
Source organism: Elusimicrobiota bacterium (assembly GCA_016788905.1). Taxonomy (NCBI): domain Bacteria; kingdom Pseudomonadati; phylum Elusimicrobiota; species Elusimicrobiota bacterium. The sequence continues at coordinate 63,736 of JAEURZ010000014.1, read as the reverse complement.
CGGGGAGGAACCTGGCCATCTGGTCGAAGCCGCCCGTCAATTAAATTTGCGCCACGTGGTCATCACGTCCCCGGCCCGGGACGACCTTTCGGATCAAGGGGCCACTCAGTTCGCGGCCTGTGTCCGGGCCCTGCGGTTGGGGATCCCCTCCCTCACCATCGAAGTTTTGGTGCCGGATTTCCAGGGGCGACCGGATTTGCTAGATTTGGTTTTCCGTGAAGGTCCGGATATTTTTAACCACAACATGGAAACGGTTCGTCGGTTAACCCCCCGGGTTCGCGCGCGGGCGACGTACGATTGTTCGTTGTCGGTCCTTTCCCGGTCCGCTCGCGCGGGGCTCCACACGAAATCGGGTCTCATGGTGGGGTTGGGAGAGAGCGAGGCGGAACTGAACGAAACGTTTCAGGACCTGGCCCAGGCGGGTGTCCGGTCTTTCACCATGGGCCAATACCTTCCCCCCAGTTTCGACCATTTGCCCGTGGTTCGTTTTTACACACCGGAGGAGTTTCTAGTGCTCAACGTGCAGGCTAAAAAATATTTTGAACGTGTGATGGCCGGGCCTCGGGTCCGGAGTTCCTATCACGCCGACGAAATGGTGCGATCGTGAACGAATCCCTGTCCGTCACCCCCGCGCTCCGACGAACTCCGTTCCATTTTCGACATCAACAAAACGGCGCACGCCTCGTTCCCTTTGCTGGGTGGGAAATGCCCGTTCAATTTGAAAGTGTCATGGCCGAGCATCGGGCCGTTCGGGAACGGGCCGGTATTTTCGACATCTCCCATATGGGCCAGCTGTGGGTCACGGGGCCCGGTGCCCAGGAAAGTTTGCAGAAACTTCTGACCAATGATATCGGAGGCCTTCCCGCCCAACGCGGTCTCTACGCACTTCTTTGCAATGAAGAGGGGATGGTGGTGGACGATCTGTATGTTTACTGCTTAGACCCTCAACGCTATTTGCTTATCGTCAACGCGTCTCGCGTATCGGTGGATGAGGAATGGATCCGCCCGCGTTTGGGGCTGGACACGAAGATGACGGAACAACCCCAGCCGGCGGCGTTGGCGGTTCAGGGCCCCGCGGCGAGCGAAGTCATGGCTAAAATATCGAAAGAGGCCTGTGGGTTGAAAAAAAACGGTGTGGCCGAAATTCCCCTCATGGATATGGAGGTTGTTGTGGCTCGAACCGGATACACGGGGGAAGACGGTTTTGAACTCTTTGGGCCGGCCGGGCATTTGTTCCCGGTGTATGAGTTCCTTATGAAAGAGGGGAAACCTCTGGGGCTCGTTAACTGTGGGTTGGGGGCCCGGGACACCTTGCGATTGGAAATGGGGTACCGGCTTTACGGTCACGAACTCGATGACACCCATTCGCCCTTGGAAGCCGGGTTGGGATGGGCGGTCAAACTGGAAAAGCCATTTTTTGTGGGGCGCGGGGCTTTGGTCAAGGAAAAGGAAGGGGGGTCGCGTCGCCGACTGATGGGTTTTCAACTTCAGGAGAGAGGCGTCCCCCGGGAAAAATGTGAGATCTGTTTTGCGGGAGACCCGGTGGGATATGTCACCAGCGGAACGTTTTCACCCACACTGGGGGCGGGGATTGGGATGGGATACGTGGACATCGGGTTGTTGCCCCCAACGGCCGAAACCAATCCCGAGTGGACGATTCGAATTCACGGGCGGGCTGTTCCGGCGGATCGAGCGGCGTTGCCGTTCTACCGTAAATCAGTGCTCCCCATAACGAACTGAGAGGTAACCATGGACCCCAAAGATCTTCGTTTCACCAAGTCACACGAATGGATTTCCCCCGATGGCGCAGTGGGAATCTCCGACCACGCCCAGCACGAAATCACGGACGTGGTTTTTGTGGAACTTCCTAAAGTCGGTCGTTCCGTTAAGGGGGAGGAGGCGTGCGCCGTGGTGGAATCGGTTAAAGCCGCCTTTGATATTTACGCCCCTGTCGCCGGAACGGTCGCGGCGGTGAACACAGAGACGACGAAGAACCCCGCTCTTCTCAACCAATCGCCGTACGGGGATGGATGGCTCTACAAAATCCAGATGGCTTCTCCCGCTGACCGAGAAAAATTAATGACGTACGATCAATACGAAAGCTTTATTAAAGCCAAATAAGAGTTAAAATTTGCCCTTTCCCCCTCGGGGCTCAATGAGAACAAACCATGTTTATCCCACATACGGACGACCATAAAAAAGAAATGCTCGCGGCCCTTGGGGCGGCGCGGTTCGACGAATTAATTGCGGCGCTTCCGAAGGCCTTGGTCCGTCCTCGGCTGAACCTTCCCGGATCTCTGAGCGAAATGGAGCTGGTCCGTCACATGGAAGAGTTGGCGGCTCGGGACCATTTGGCCCAATCCTATTTGGGGGCGGGGGCTTACGAACATTTTGTCCCGACGTCGGTGTGGGCCTTGGCGTTGCGGGGAGAGTTCGCCACGGCTTACACGCCTTACCAAGCGGAGGCCAGTCAGGGCACGCTTCAATCCATTTTTGAATTTCAAAGTCTTCTTTGTGATCTCTTCAAAATGGATGTGGCCAACGCTTCCATGTACGATGGGGCCAGCGCGGCGGCCGAGGCCTGTCTGGTGGCGGCCAAACATACGGGACGGGGAGAAATTTTAGTGCCGGAAACGGTCCATCCCCAGACGCTCCAGGTGATCCAGACCTATTTGGCTCACAGCGGGGCCCGGGTGGTGCGGGTGCCTTGTCCTCAAGGGATTCTTGAACCGACAGAGCTTCAAAAGCATCTGGGTTCCAACACCGCGGCCCTGCTTGTGCAGAACCCCAATTTTTTCGGGAATTTAGAAATCCACGTGAGAGAATTATCCAACCAGGTTCATGGGGCCGGTGGACTGTTGGTGGCGTCAACCTATCCCGTCTCATTGGGACTGATCGTTCCCCCTGGGGATTACGGGGCGGACATGGCGGTGGCGGAAGGACAATCTTTAGGTCTTCCATTGGGATACGGTGGTCCCTATCTGGGATTCTTCGCGTGTAAGGAAGAACTCCTTCGGAAAATGCCCGGTCGCGTGGTCGGTCAAACCGTGGACGCTGACGGAAAACGCGCTTTTGTGCTGACACTTCAGGCACGGGAACAGCATATCCGCCGCGACAAGGCGACGTCCAATATTTGCACCAACCAAGCCCTTTGCGCGTTGGCGTCCACGATCCACATGGCACTCCTTGGAAAAAAAGGGTTTGTGGATTTGGCAAATCTTAATTTTCAAAAGGCGCACCACGCCGCAACTGTCCTTTCCAAGAATGGATTCCCACTGGTTTTCTCCCACCCGTTCTTTAACGAGTTTGTGGTTCGCTGCCCTCAATCTCCTGAAAAAATTGTGAAGAAGTTGGAGGAGAAGCGTGTGTTGGCTGGTCTTCCCTTGGGGGGGTATTACCCCGATCGGGCGGATCAGATGTTGGTTTGTGTGACCGAAATAAAAACGAAGGCGGACATCGACCAGTTCGGGGCGCTGTTGGCCGAGGCGGTCCGATGACGGTGGAAAAAGTGGTGGAACCTCTCCTCTTTGAAAAAAGCGCGCCGGGGCGTCAGGGACTTTCCTGGCCGGTGTGCGATGTTCCGGTTGTCCCTGTGGAAAAAGACATCCCCGCGGATCTGATCCGTCAGGAACCCGCGCCGTTTCCCGAACTGTCGGAGCCTCAAGTGGTTCGACATTTCACGCGACTCTCCCATTTAAATTTCTCTATTGACACAAATTTTTACCCTCTAGGATCCTGCACCATGAAACACAACCCAAAAGTAAACGACCGCATCGTCCAGATCCCGGACTTTGCGGGGCTTCACCCCCTCCGCCCCCATGAGCTCAGTCAGGGGATTTTGGAAATCCTCTTTGAAGTGGAACGGTGGCTGTGTGAAATTTGTGGGATGGACGCTTTTACCCTCCAGCCTTCCGCGGGGGCCCAGGGTGAACTGACGGGTATTTTGGTGGCGCGGGCTTACCACGAGCATCGAGGCGAAAAACGGCCGGTGGTTCTCATTCCGGATTCCGCTCACGGAACGAACCCGGCCAGTGTGGCGGTGGCAGGACTTACCTCGGTGACGGTCAAGTCCACTCCAGACGGACAGGTGGATGTGGAGGATCTTTATAAAAAACTGACCAAAGACGTGGCCTTGGTCATGATGACCATCCCCAGCACGCTGGGCCTTTTCGAACCACGTATTCAGGAAATCGCAAAAAAAATCCATGAAGCGGGAGCCCTCATGTATATGGATGGGGCGAACCTGAACGCCCTGGTGGGTCTCGTCCGCCCGGGAGACCTCGGGGTCGACGTTTTGCATGTGAACCTGCACAAAACCTTTGCCACGCCCCACGGCGGTGGCGGGCCCGGGGCAGGACCCGTGGGTGTGAAAAAAGAATTGGAACCCTTCCTCCCCGTTCCGCGGGTGGCGTTGGAAAAAGGTGTTTACCGACGGCGGTTTGATCGGGTCAACACCATTGGGCGGGTTCATGGTTTTCAAGGAAATGTGGGTGTTCTGATCCGGGCCTACGCCTACATGCGGTTGCAGGGCGCCGAAGGGCTTTTAGAGATCAGTGAAAACGCCATTTTGGCCGCCAACTATCTGAAGACAAAACTGACCCCGCTCTTCCCCAAAATGCCCGCGGGCGCTTGCATGCATGAAGTGGTGGTGTCCGGGGAAGGCGCTTTCGGTCCGGGTGTCCGAACCTTGGACGTGGCCAAACGGCTGTTGGATTATGGGTATTACGCCCCCACGATCTATTTCCCATTGATCGTCCCGGAAGCCATGATGATCGAACCCACCGAAAATGAGACCAAGGAAACCCTCGACCACTTTGTGGAAACATTAAAGACCATCATCGAAGAATCCAAATCCAACCCGGACCATGTAAAAGCGGCCCCCCACACCACCCCCGTCCGCCGGCTAGACGAAGTCAAAGCCGCCCGAGAACCCCGCCTACGCTACCGCCCATAATCAATCCAGGATAGGAGATGTTTCTTTAATTCGCCGAACCCAAAAATTGAGTCCGTTTCGTTAATGGCCTTGCTATAATATCCCTATGCCGCTCGAGTTGAATGGGACCGAATAAAAGACATTTCAAATTTGAAAAAACACGGTGTTTCATTTAACCCGAAATCTTCAGTTGGATCGCGGGATTCGACGAAAAATCCGGACCTTTTTCCTTCCCAAAAAAGTTTGTCCGTAGTCCCCGCGACCGCGCGAGCGGAAGTGTGACGGCGCTAGCCAGGAATGCCAAGGGGGAATGGCCCGCGTGGGAGCGGCCTACGACCTGCACTTTTTTGTTCGTAAAAAAGCCCGCTTTTTCCGTCTCGCATCAGCGGCTCTGCCGCCCCAGGTGCCAGGCTCTCTGAGCCTGGCCGGTCCTCGCGCTCAACTGGGGATTCTGGGTTAACGATCAGCCACTGGACGTCGTTGAGAAAACCCGTGAGCCGTTGAACTTCATCGATCACGACCGGATGGCCCGTGGACTTGTGTTGGAGACATTCTTGTCGGAAGGAGTCAGGTGCCGCAGTCAATCTCTCCACGTTCCTGGAGAAGAGAAAATCAAAAACCAAGGCTTTAGGGAATTTCTGCTGAAGCAACGTGGACTTCCCTGTTTGGCGGGGACCCCAAAGAAAGCAGGAGTTCTTCACTAATTCGTGAAATGTCATGGCTCTTCTGTACATGATATAGTAAATACAAACTTTACTATGTCATGCCAATAATTAAAACGATTTTACGTCAACGGCGGGGATTCTGGGGTTATTTTCGGAGGCGGGAGTAGGTGCTGAGGATCATGTAGGCGCCCAGGACCATGACGACAACGCCGAAAGCGATTTTGAGATAGGCGGGGTTCATGCGTTGGGCCAAACGGCTGCTGAGCCAGGCGCCGAAAAAAAGGGCCACGGCACCAAAGGCCGCGCCGCGGACGTCCACGTTGCCGTGTCGATAGTATTCCATCACCGCGCCGAACCCCACGGGAAGGAGCAGAATGGCCAGGCTGGTCCCCGTGGCTCTCAGTTGACCAAACCCGGCGAAATACACGAGCGCGGGAACAATAACAATTCCGCCTCCCACACCCAAAAAACCTGAAACCACTCCCGCCAACCCTCCCACCAGAATAAAAAGGAGTGGAGACGTTTCCATCATGAGCCGCTATTTCTCCAGACCAGAGCCGACTTCCACGGGTTCCGCCGGTTCGTTGGTGCAGACGTCTGTTGTGTGTAGAGAGTCCTCCACAAGAGGTTTTTCCCAAAGCGGAATGGATTGCTTTTCCCCAGGCATACGGTAGGCTGTTCGGTGCAGGGAGGGGTGTTGGAAGAGATTGAATTTTAAAGTAAAGCCAGTCCACAGGGCCATGCCCAAAGCAAAAAGAGACAAGACCCGTTCCTTCAGGGAAGGACGGCCGGCGGCGTGATGGGATTGGGTTTCCAATTCCTTGATCCATTGCCGAATCGCTGGGTTTGGCCCCAACAGCCGTCCAGCCAAGAAGATCGGGTAAGATTTACGAATCTCCTTGGCGTAAAAACGCGCCTTGGCCCGCAGGAGTGGGTTGGTTGAATCCTTGAGTTTGTGGTACCCCAAAACCCACGATTCAATCACACGGAAAATGCTGGGCCCCAATCGACGAAAGTCCTCGTCGTAACACCACCGTTGAATCCCTTCGATCTGAGCGGGGGAAAGAGTGGGGTGTTTGATCATGGTGGTAAACCCGTCGGCTCGTTTATAGAACTTCTCCGGTTCGCCTCGGTAATCGTCGCGAAGCAGGTTCTGTTCCATAATGCGATCGTAGAAAGGCGTGCTGGGCACGGGCCCGTAAATGAGAATCTGTGTCAAGGACGGTTTTAAATTCATCAGACCATCCAGTTCCTTGGCCACCACCTCATGGTTTTGGTAATCAAACCCAACGATCATAGAAGCGAGGATCGTGATGCCGTGTTCGCGGAATTCAGTGAAGATGTCTTCCACAGGTCGTCCCTGTTGTTTATTGTAGCCGGATTTCGTCCCTTCGTAACCGACCCAGAAGCCATCAATGCCCATTTCCAAGATTTCTTCCACCGTGTATTGGCTGATGGCCTTGATGCTGGAAAAAACGAACAGGGAGGGCAGTCGCCCGCTTCGTTTCACGCAGTCGCGGAATTCCAAGGCCCGGGTTTTGTTCAAAAGAAAGTCTTCATCGAAAATAATGAAAACGGTTGAAGGATCCATGTCGAGAAATTTCTCCGCCACGGAAAAAATGTCTTTCCCCGTGGGCAACAACTTCACATGGCGTCGCTTAAAGAAATGGGAGGTGCAACAAAAATCGCATCCGTTCGGGCAACCCAACCCCGCAAAAATTTTCCCTGTGCGAGACGCTTGTGTGGAAAATATTTTGAGATCGCTGTGAATCATGGGGTGCTTATAGGGTTTGGGGATCGGTGTTTCGCCCAACAAACGCCGGAAGAATGTGACCCCTTCTTCCCGACAGAAATAGTCCCCAAAGGGGGCCAATACGTCATCGGAAAGAACCGTGCCGTATCCTCCCAGAATAATTTTGCTGTGGGGTGAATATCGGCGAATCAGGGCCACGGCGTCTTTCATTTTATGAAAGAGTGCCATGATGAACGAAACGCCCACGTAATCGTAACCCTTCTTCAATTCGCGAATGAGTTCGCGACGAGAAGGATATTGGAGAACGACAGTGGGGGTTTCCAGGTTCGCCGCAATATATTCCAGTCCATACTGGACCTGGACCGCGCGGGGGCTGAAGAGTCCCTGGGCTCGTGTGATCTGTTTGTGAAGAAGCTCATACCCAACGGAATCGGCGTCCCCGTATTCCGTTCCAAAGGGACGACAGACGCTGGTCAACAAAACTTTTCTAGAATTCAAGAGGATCTCCTCGAACGGCAAAGATAGGTAGATTTTCCGCAGGGGGGGTGGACATGCCGATGCACAACAAAGCCAACCAACAAGGGATAGATGTTCGATTCACCGTCGATAATTATAATATATAGTTCCATTTTCGTCAAATTAACATTAAAAAAATGAGTCATTGGACGAAGTTTTCAGGAAAAGCGAGAATGGTTCCATGAACAGTTTCACTCCTGCGGACCCGGTTTCTCCTTGCTCCCAATTTATAATTCAGCCCAGTCCATGGGGTTTGACTTTGGATGGGCCATTGGGTGGGGAAGAAAATATGCGGCGTGACATGGAAACATTTGAATCACAACGTAATACGCAATCATTCCCAGCCGTCCGTTTCTACAAATGGCGGGAACCCACCGTAACCTACGGACGCCTTCAATCGCGGGCGGGGGCGGAGGCTTTCGCGGCTATTTCGGGGGCTAAGGCGGTGGTTCAACGGCCCACGGGTGGAGGGATGGTATTCCATGATACGGATCTCAGTTTTTCCATTGCGTGGCGGCGGGACCATTCCACCCTTCCGCCTTGCATCAAGAACGTTTACCGCTTGTTCCATGAAGCGATTGCGAATGAGTTACGCTCTGTGGGAGTGGAGGTCTCCCTCCACCATGTCGAGAAACAAAGAAAGAGCCTTCCAGGCGCCTGTTATCAAGAATTTTCTCAGGATGACATTCTGTGGAAGGGCCAAAAACTCGTGGGGGGGGCTTTGCGGGTAACGTCCTGGGGCCGCCTTTATCAGGGGAACTTAAAAGTTCTCCCTCACCTCGCCGCAAATAATGGGGTGGAAACGTTAATCAATTCCTTGTCGACTGGGGTTTTCCTTCAACCGGCCTTTTTTTAGAGGGAGTGATCCTTTCTGTGGCATGGGAAAGGACTTCTTTGAGCGATCGGATGGTGGTGACCCCTTTCAGGGGAACGCCCTGGCGGTCTAAAAGGAGGGCGCGAAGGCCAGCCTTTGTGGCTCCCTCATAATCTTCCTTGAAGCTGTCTCCCACATGAAGGGCCTCAGGCGCGGAAACTCGCGCCTGTTTTAACGCTTTTTGGAAGAGTTTCTTATCGGGTTTGGCAACGCCTTCGACAGCGGAGGCGAGAACGAAAGCCACTTCATTTGTTAATCCGATGCGTTCACTTAACACCAGCAACCGGGAATCCCAATTGGAAACGATCCCCAAGGAAAAATTCTTTTGGCGAAGGGCTCGGAGTGTGGGGAGCGCATCGGGGAATAACCGCCAGTTTTGAGGATGGGCAAAACGATGATACAAGTCTTCAAAATAGCGGTGGAACTTGTTTTCACTGAAGTGAGACCCCATCACTCGGTGGACCAACACACGCCACCAGGATTTGTCCGCCTGGTCGCTTTTTAAATGGTGCGGGCTGTGACGGTCTCGCCAGGCGGCCTGAAATCGTTCTTCCACTCCCGCTACAGTGATTCGAACCCCATGCCGTCCTGCCGTTTTCGCGTAGATGTGTCCCACGGAAGGGAAGGGGCGAAGAAGTGTGTTCCCTGCATCAAAGAACACGGCTTTCACGGACTTCTTTTTCTTCATCTCTTCATCCGCGCGGCTTTCTTGGCTTTGGCTAATTTTTCCCGGCGTTTGATCTCATCCCACTGAATAAGGACATCTTTGACGCTTTTCGCTTTCGAGCGACCAAAGACATGGGGGTGTCGACGCACGATTTTTCGGCAGAGGCCATCAACTACGTCGGCCATGGTGAAGAGTTTCTTTTCCCGGGCGATTTGTGCGTGGAAAATAATCTGGTGGAGAAGATCGCCCAATTCTTCTTGCAGGTTTTCCATGTCTCCCTTGCGAATGGCCTGGGCCACTTCGTCCGACTCTTCCCGCAAATGTTTCAACAGAGTCTTGTGGGTTTGTTTCCGGTCCCAGGGGCATCCTCCCGGTGCGCGCAGTTGGGCTTGGACGCGGAGAAGATCGGCGAGAGTTTTTTTAGCCATGGGGAAGAATGGGGAAGGTCAAATTCTTTTACTCCGGGGAGAAGGAAGGAGTTGGGCGGGTTCTTCCAAAATTCTAAGAATTTTCTGAGCGCAATAGACCCGGTCCCGCTTTCCTCCACTGACTTCTTTGAGAACGGACCGTCGGACGAGAAATTCGATGGCCCGTTGGATGGTTGAAAAGGCGACTCCGTACGTTTGCATAGCCGATTTTGTTGTGAGAAAAGGATTTGCGGCCAGGCTGTCAATGATCTGTGGGGGTAATTTTGATGGAGATTTGGCGGTCAGGATTCTCCAATCCGCCAAAATCCGATTGATTCGTTCGGCTCGGCTCAAAGCATCTTCCGATTGTCGTGCAACGCCGCTGAGGAAATAGAGGAGCCAGAGATCCCATTCCCCTCGGGCGCTCACCCCGCTCAGCCGCTCGTAATATTCCGGACGCGTGGCCTCAAAAAAAGCGCTGAGATAAAGTAGCGGAGTGGGAAGGATTCCCCTTTCCGTTAAGAAAAGAGAAATAAGCAGGCGTCCCACGCGCCCGTTCCCATCCAGGAAAGGATGGATGGCTTCAAACTGGTAGTGAGCCAAGGCTATTTGAATAAGGGGGGGGAACGTTTGATCATGGAGAAATTTTTCCCAGGACCCCAGGCAATTCATCAATTCCTCCGGTGGTGGAGGGACATAGCTGGCGTTCATGAGCGTGCATCCTGAGGGGCCGATCCAGTTCTGGGATCGTCTAAATTCTCCCGGGGTCCAATGGGGGGGGGCCATCCCCTTCATGAGTTTCGCATGAAGTTCACGGATAAGTCGAAGAGAAAGGGGGATCTTTTTAAGCCGAGCCCTGCCGTGTTCCAAGGCCACGACGTAGTTGCCGACCTCCCGAAGATCTAAGGGGCTTCGCTCCACCGCGGCCCCCGCTTCCACGGCCAAAAGTTCCCCGAGCGTTGCTTGGGTCCCCTCTATCCGGCTGGAAAGGACGGCCTCTCTTCGGATAAAGGGGCGAATGAGCAGGTGGGGATTGGGAAGCTGTTTCCCCTCCCCGGCCAACCGTCCCAAGAGAAGGTCCGCATCGGACAAGGCGCGGCTCACTCGAGGGGAAAAAGAAAGCCCAGGGGGTAAGGGGTTTGGGAGAAAGGCGCGATAACCTTCCGGTCGATGGATCCAGCGTCCAGGGGATTTTGTAAGGTTCGTCATAGAAAGGCTTCTGTCGAGGCCGAAAACAGCGTATCAGTTTATTTTCGATTTATCAATAAAACGATAATAGGGATTAATCACGGGCCTGGGTTGCCGGACCGGTCTCCTTTTGACTATGATTGACGGGAGGACCTGCCTCCCATGGGATTTTACCCCGCGTTTTTGAACCTGACTGGAAAAGAATGCCTGGTGGTTGGGGGGGGGAGGCTGGCTCTGCACAAAACCCAAGATCTCCGGTCCGCGGGGGCTCGAGTGACCGTGGTGGCCCCGCGTGTTTTGCCGGGGTTCAGTGGATTAAATGAGATTCGCGTTATTCGACGTTCTTTTCGGCCGGGGGATTTATCTCCCGCGCCCTGGCTGGTGGTGGCCGCCACGGATGATGAAGCGCTTCACGCACGGATCGCCGCGCTTTGTCGTTCCAGGCGGGTTTGGGTGAACGTGGTGGACCGCCCGCCCCTCTGCGATTTTATTGTTCCGGCGGTGGTTCGGCGGGGGCCAGTGACCTTTGCGGTCTCGACGGGTGGGCTGAGCCCGGCGGTGGCAAAATTTCTTGGAGCGGAACTGCGCGCCCGTTTTGGCCCCGAAGTGGGGCGGGTGGCGGCGGTATTAAAGGGTCTTCGTTCGGAGCTTTTGCGGGTTCCCATTCGCGCGCGGCGCACCCTTCTCACCGAGCTTGTGACGCGGGAATGGATGGATCGGTTCAAAACGGATGGCCGCCAGGCCACGGCCTCGTTCCGCCGTGTGGCCCAGCGGGAAATGCGGAGAGTCAGGAGAAACCGTGCAAAAAATTGAAGCGCTTCTTTTTGATTTTGGGTTTATTGGTTACCTGACCGCGGTGATCCTGTATTTGACCTACGTGTTCTCCCGTCGGGACCGGCACGGTTCCCTGGGGCATCGGATTCTTTGGGGATCCGTGGTCCTCCACGCCGCAAGCCTCGCGCTCGGCCTCTGGGCGGAAAGCCATCGGCCCGGCCACGTGGCCTACGGGTTTTGGAGCAATTGGTTTACGAGCCTCTCGCTCTTTTCTCTCTTGATCGTTGTTGTTTTTCTGGGGGTTCAAACGCGGGCGCGGCTTGCCATCTTGGGGGCCTTCGTTTTGCCCTGGGCTCTTCTCTTGATGGGATTGGCGTTGACCAAAGCGTTCCTCGCAAGTCCTCGGTGTCCGTTTGCTTCGGTTGAAGACTTTCTTAAAGCCGCGGACGCCACGCGCCATCTGTCGGTCATGCCGGTTTCCGTTTGGGCCGCCATCCATGTGCCTCTCCTTTTCTTGGCCTACGCGGCGTTCGCGAATGCCTTCGGAATTGGGTTGGCTTTTCTCATCCAAGAACGCCAGATTAAAACCCGGCGCCCCACGGAGTTGGGGTATCGATTGCCTTCCTTAGAAGAAATGGATCGTTTGATCGCGCGGCTCATCGCGGTTGCATTCCCAGCGCTCACCCTGGGGCTCGGGTTGGGCATTGTCTGGGCCCATTCGTCATGGGGGGGCGGCTGGGTATCGGATCCCAAAATCATTTGGTCCGTTGTGGTTTGGGCGGTCTACCTGGCCTATCTGGTTCTCCGTTACGGGTTTAATTGGCGGGGGCGGCGGGCGGCTTACCTATCGCTCGCCGGATTTGGGCTTGTTCTCGTGAGTTACATGGGAATCAACTATGTTTCAAAGACCCACGGCTACGTGGCCATAGAAAAACAATGAAACGGCTCCGCATGGTGGGTGTGTCTCACCGGACCGCCCCCGTGGAATGGCGGGAGCGGTTGGCGGTGTCGGACAATCGGTTGCCGGCCTTCCTGTTTTCCCTTCGCCAGTCGGTGGGTGTCGTGGAAGCGGTGGTCCTCTCCACCTGCAACCGCGTGGAAGTGTACGCCGCCACCCCGCCGGAAGGTGATGCCGAATGTCTCTTGCGGAAAGGTCTGTTGGATTTACACGGGGATGTCTCGTTGGACGGAAGCTTGTACGCCTTGGAGGACGATGCAGCGATCCGGCACCTGTTTCGCGTGGTGGCGGGGCTCGATTCCCTGGTGGTGGGAGAGGCCGAAATATTGGGTCAAGTGAAACGCTCCTACGATCTGGCCCGCCAATCCCAGTCCACGGGCAAACTCACCAACGTTCTTTTTCAGCGGGCCATGTTTGTGGGAAAAACCGTCCGCACGGAAACCAAAATTGCCGAGGGGCCCACCTCAGTTCCCAGTCTGGCCGTTTCCCTGGCCCGCCGCATTTTCGGGGAACTATCCGAGAGCCGTGCTCTGGTCGTCGGCGCCGGGGCCATGGCGGAACTGGCGGCTCGGGCGCTCAAAAGCCAAAAGGTGGGGCGACTCACGATCGCCAACCGCACGCTTGAAAAAGCGGTCGCCATGGCGGAACAGTTCGGGGCCCATCCCACCCCCTTCGAAGCCCTTCCCCAAGAACTGGTTCAAGCGGACATCGTCATATGTTCCACAGGTGCGGCCGGAACTATTTTTAAGAAAGAAGACATCGCGCGCGTTATCGATGAGCGCCATGGGCGACCCCTCTTTTTTATTGACATTGCGGTTCCCCGGGATGTGGATCCCGCTGTGGATGAATTGGACAGCGTTTATCTCTACAACATCGACGACTTGGAAGGGATCGTCTCCGAAAGTCTGGTCCAACGCGAGTCGGAGATCGACAAGGCCGGGCGGCTGGTGGATGAAAAAGCCAAGGAGTTTTCGCCCTGGTATGATTCCTGGCGGCAGGGAACCACCGCGGCGCTCCGCCACAACTCCCGCGAATCCTTAAGCGTTGAGGCGGAGCCCGGATGACCCGTTTAACGATCGGCACACGCGGAAGCGCCTTAGCTCTGGCCCAATCCCGCTTTGTCAAAAGTCGATTGGAATCTCTTTCCCCGGGTCTTCAAGTCGATCTCCAAATCATTAAAACCACGGGGGATCGTTTGGCGGACGCTTCCCTCGCGTCGATTGGCGGGAAAGGGGTGTTCACCAAAGAGTTGGAAGAAGCCCTTCTCTCCAAGACCGTGGACCTGGCGGTCCATTCGCTGAAAGATCTTCCTACGGAACTCCCTTCGGGATTAATGGTCGGCGCCATCTTGGAGAGGGAAGATCCCCGGGATTGTGTGGTGTCGCGGTTCGGGGAACAGTTGATGGAACTCCCCCGGGGATCGGTCATCGGAACCAGTTCGCTCCGCCGACAGGCCCAAATCCGTGCGGTCAAAAAAGGCATCCGGATTGAAGATCTGCGGGGGAATTTGGACACCCGTTTGGGTCGGGTGGCGGCGGGAGATTTTTCGGCCGTGGTGGTGGCTTACGCCGGGGTGCGTCGCTTGGGCCGGGCCGAAGAGGTGACGGAAGTTTTGCCATTCGATCTTGTTCTCCCCGCGCCCGGCCAAGGGTTTGTGGCCATCGAAATTCGCGGAGAAGATCCTGAGACGATGAAATGGGTGTCCCAGCTCAATCATCTGCCTGGCCAACACGCCGCCATCGCGGAGCGCGGCTTCCTGGCGGCTCTGGGAGGCGGATGTCGCGTTCCCATCGCGGCGTACGCCCGGGAAGAGGCGGGCCAACTTGTTTTGGATGGACGGGTCACGTCCGTCGATGGTAAAAATGATGTGAAAGGCACAGAAACTGGTCTCCTCACTGACGCCCCCAAAATAGGACAAACTCTTGCCCAACGTCTGCTTAATCAAGGGGCCCTGGAAATTCTAGAAACTCTTCTCCCATGAGTTTCCTCATTCCTGAACAGCGCATCCATGAACAAATCTATTTGATTCGTGGGCACAAGGTCATGATGGACAAAGATCTGGCCACCCTCTATGGGGTCCCCACAAAAGTATTAAACCAAGCGGTTCGACGTAACCTCAAACGGTTTCCAGATGATTTTATGTTCCAATTATCCTTGGGTGAATTACGACAGCTGAACCGGTCACAGATTGTGACCGGTTCGCAAAAGCACCGCGATCCTAAGGCGCGCCCCTACGTTTTTACCGAGCAGGGCGTCGCCATGTTGTCGGGTGTGCTTCGTAGCCCACGCGCTATTGATGTCAACATTGCCATTATGCGTGCTTTCGTTCGGCTTCGCCAGGGGATCTCCCTGCATCGAGATCTTGCTCGACGCATCGCGGCGCAAGAGAAAAGAACCGAGGGGCTCACCGACTACGTCCAAAAAATGTTCGACCTGATTCATCCCCTTCTGGATGGACCGACTCACCCGATCCGCAAAATTGGTTTTGAAAAACGATCGTGATCCCATCAAAAACAGTTTACCTGGTTGGTGCCGGTCCCGGTCGTCCGGATTTAATGACCTTGCGCGGGGTGGAGTGTCTCCGCCGGGCCGATGTGGTGGTGTTGGATGCCCTGGTGGACCGGCGAATTTTATCCCACTGTTCCCCCAAAGTGAAAATTATCGAAGCGGGGAAGCGGGGCGGAGGGCGGGTGTTTCTACGGCAACCCGACATTAACCGGCTGATTGTTCGGTTAGCGAAACAGGGGAAAACTGTCGTGCGGTTAAAAGGCGGAGATCCTTACTTCTTTGGTCGGGGAGCGGAAGAGGCGGAAGCCTTGGCTGATCAGGGGATTCCCTTTGAGGTGGTCCCCGGTGTGAGTTCGGTCACCTCGGTCCCCGGATTGGCGGGCATTCCATTAACTCACCGGGGTCACGCGTCTGCACTCACAGTGGTGACGGGGCATGAAGGCCGAGAAAACCCCTATTTGGGAGAGAGCGCCGGGCAGTCGGCCCGCCGGCGGGGGCCGGGGGTGGATTGGGCTAAAATTTCACCCACGGGGACCTTGGTGGTTTTGATGGGTCTCAACCAGTTGCCCGTGATCGCCCGGAGACTTTTGGATCTCGGATGGCCGTCTTCACTCCCGGCGGCCGTCGTTCAATGGGGGAGTTGGCCTCAACAGAAGACCGTTCGCGGCACGTTGGAGAATATTTCCCAGAGAGTGAAAGCGGAACGTCTTGGGGCGCCCGCGATCATTGTGGTGGGTGATGTTGCCGGGTTTCGGACTAAACTGAACTGGTTTGAAAAACGGCCCCTCTTTGGGAAAACGGTTCTTGTGACGCGCGCTCGGGATCAAGCCTCCGGTCTCACCGGGCTTTTAGAAGAATCGGGAGCCCGTGTCATCGAAAGCCCGCTCATCGCCATCACCCCGTTGCCCCTCAATACCACCGGGCGGCAATTCTTAAAAAAACTCTCGGAGTATGATGGTCTCATCGTCACCAGCGCGAACGGAGCTAAAATTTTGTCCAGACATCTTAAGGGGCGGGCCTGCCTTCCTCTCTACGCGATTGGGGCTAAAACGGCGGACGCCCTTCGGTCTGAGGATCTTCGTGTTTATCGAACCGCTGACACCTTTCAATCGGAAGGAGTGGTCTCCTTGTTCGGGCGAACCCTGAGAGGGAAAAAGTATCTTTTGGTTCGGGCCCGAGAAGGCCGGGATGTGATCCAAACGGTCTTGGCCCGTCGCGGGGCCTCCGTGGACCTGTGGCCCCTTTACGAAACAAAGCCGGTGGCCCTCACCCCGGAGGCCCAGGCCACGCTTCGAGCCGGTGAGATGGACGCCGTCACGTTTACATCCTCGTCAACGGCCACCTCCTTCATGAGGAATTTCACCCCCCGGGAGCGTCAACGAATTTTTTCCCGGACCCGCGCCGTCTCCATCGGCCCGATCACAAGCCAAGCGCTTCGCGCCGGGGGCATCCGCCCCCTTCAGGCCACCGGTTCCGCCACCGTTGAAGATCTCGCCCGCGCGGTCGTCAAAACGTTGTCTTAAACATAATGCTTGACAAACATAATGTTTAACTAGCATTATTATTGGCCATGGCCCCTCTGCGCGTGTTTTGGAACCGGACCGATGAACTAAAGCAATTACGCCGCGCTCTCCGTCACGGAGGGTTCGGTTTAGTCACGGGACGCCGTCGTGTGGGAAAAACGGCTCTTCTGGGGGAAATCTGTCAGGAGGGGGGGGGGCTGTATCATCAAGCCGTTGAGGGAACACCCCAACAACAAATTCTCCACTTGGCCGAGGAGTTTCAATCCCATTTCCCGATCCTCAAAAGTGTGGTTCCCAAAAGCTGGGTGGAATTCCTTTCGCTCCTTTCCCGAGAAAAATGGCCGAGCTTGGTCGTCTTCGACGAATTTCCTTACTGGGTCCAGGGGGATCCCACGCTTCCCAGCGTTCTCCAGGAATGGGTGGACCACGAACTCCCGAAACACAAAACCCTCCTTTTGGTCTCTGGGTCTTCCCAATCCATGCTGCATTCTCATTTCCTGCGTCAAGAGTCTCCTCTCTTTGGGCGCGCCGATTTCCATTTAAACTTGGATCCCCTTCCTTACGAATGGTTCTGTCGGGCACTCCACTATAATCCCTTGGATCCCCTCACGTTTAGTCGATACTCTATAGTGGGAGGCGTTCCTCACTATTGGCGGATGATGCCGCGTGGGTCGCTTTTAGAACAGGTGGAGGAATTGTATTACCGTCCGTCCGCGCCCTTGGCGGCAGAGCCGTCCGCCTGGTTGACGGAAGAAGGGGTGTCGGGCACGGTCGCGAAAGCGCTGGTGGACCTGATTGGGCGTGGGGTGTCAAAACCAGGAGAGCTCGCGTCTCGGTTGGGACTTCCCCAAGGGAACCTGTCCCGACCGCTGGCTCTCCTCTTGGATCTGGGCTTTGTGAACCGGGAATCCCCCTTTGGACAAACTCCACGCTCCACGAAAAAGGTTCTTTACACCATTCAGGACCCTGCCTTGCGCTTTTACTACAGCGTCTATTTGCCCACGCGACACCGATGGGGGGCGATGGATTCCAAGGAAAAACTGGAGAGAATTCATCAGCATGTGGCCCGTCAATGGGAGATTTTTTGTCGGTCCCGTTTTCCGGGTGGTGGGAGATACTGGGAAAGTTTGGTCGAAATCGATGTGGTGGCGCGGATCCCTTCTCAACGTGCGCACCTGGTGGGGGAATGCAAATGGCGGGCACTTTCTTCAGATGAACGAGCTGGCCTGACGCGGGATTTGGAGCGTCGGTTTATCTCAACACGCTTAAGTTCAACGTTGTCGCCTGTCGAATATCGAATTTTGGGGATGTCCGATATCGGTTCCCTTCTCCAACAACATAATGTTTAATAAACATTATGTTTTGTAAGCATCATAATTTCCTGATCGGTGCGGTTCAAGCATGAACGCAACGCCCACACCCACTTCTTTGTTGCGCGCGCTTCGTCGCGCCTTAACCGAGGCGGGGGCCATTCACCGGCGGGGGGCTCGCCGGTCTATTTCTATTTCGCACAAGGGAGTGGTCGACATCGTGACAACGGTGGACCACGCGGCAGAAAAAAAGATTCTTAACGTTCTTCGCGGCGCGTTCCCGGACCATGGGTTTCTCATGGAAGAGTCAGGCCTCCACGCCTCTTCCTCGGAATACCGCTGGGTGGTGGATCCTTTGGACGGGACGGTGAACTTTGCCCACAGGGTTCCCATCAGTTGTGTGTCCATCGGATTGGAAAAAAACGGACAGGTTTTGATGGGGGGTGTCTATGATCCTTTTCGGGAAGAACTATTTATTGCGGTGAAAGGAAAAGGAGCCACATTGAATGGGCGCCCGATTCATGTTTCCAAAACCCAACGTTTGATCGACAGTTTGCTCGTGACGGGTTTCCCTTACGACAGGCATAAAAAAGCCCGCTTCTATCTCTCCTTCGTGGAACAATTCATGCAACGGGTTCAGGGGCTGCGGCGGCTGGGAGCGGCGGCCTTGGATTTGGCCTATGTGGCGGCGGGGCGATTTGACGGGTATTGGGAATTTAATCTTAAACCTTGGGACGCGGCCGCTGGGAAATTGTTGGTGGAGGAGGCCGGTGGACGGGTGACGAATTTCAGGGGTCGGCCCTACGCGTTAACCGACACGTCCCAGACGCTGGCTTCGAACGGACCCATCCATCCGGCGATGCTTCGGATTCTGGCCCAGGGTTTCAGGGAAAAAGTAAAATAGTTCCATGCCCCTCCCTAAAATTCGTCCCCGTCGGCTCCGATCGTCCCTTTCTTCCCGGCGTATGCTCCGTGAAACAGAACTGACTCCCGCCGATTTGATTCAACCGTTTTTTGTTCGACCCGGAAAAAACGAACGCCGCTCTGTGCGAAGCATGCCGGGCGTCAGCCAGCTTTCCGTCGATCAGATGGTCAAAGACGCCCGCGCCTGCGCGAAGCTGGGGGTTCCCGCGATCATCCTTTTTGGTGTTCCAGCCAAGAAGGATCCCCTTGGACGAGACGCTTATTCTCCCGATGGAATTGTCCAGCGGGCTGTTCGGGCGGTGAAAGACGCCTTGCCTGACCTGCTTGTAATAACGGATTTGTGTCTTTGTGAATACACGGATCACGGCCATTGTGGGGTTGTTCGTGGTGCTGAAATTGATAACGACGCCACGCTTGAACTCTTGAGCCGAACAGCCCTCGTGCAAGCGGCCGCGGGCGCCGATTGGGTGGCTCCCTCCGGAATGATGGACGGCGCGGTGGCCGCCATCCGACGTTCCTTGGACGCGGACGGTCGAAAGAACACGGCCATTTTGGCCTACGCCGCTAAATACGCTTCGTCTTTCTACGGCCCGTTCCGAGACGCGGCCCAGTCGGTTCCGGCCTTTGGGGATCGACGAACCCATCAGATGGACCCCGCCAACGGTCGTGAAGCCCTCAAGGAAGTAGCGTTGGATCTAGAAGAAGGGGCCGACATGGTCATGGTGAAACCCGCGTTAGCCTATTTGGACGTGATCCAACGGGTCAGAGATCGGTTTGATGTACCGGTGGCCGCTTACAACGTTTCGGGCGAATACGCCCTGGTGAAGGCCGCCGCGGCGAAAGGATGGGTGGACGGGCCAAGGGTCATGGAAGAAATCCTCCTTTCCATTAAGCGTGCGGGCGCCGACGTGATTTTGACCTACCACGCCCAGGAGATGGCTCAACGGCTCGCGGATCAATGAAGCCATTTTGGTTCGTTTGTCTTATCGTTCTGGGGGGAAGTGGATGTTTCTCGCGTCCCCTGGTCCGACCGCCTGGCGATCCGAATCTCGGGGTATTCGTGGTTTGGAAAGGGCATTCCTGTTTCACGCTTCAGGACAGCGCGGGGCGGGTTTTTCTTCTGGACCCCTTTGACGATACGGTCGGGTATCCGGCGGTGAAGATCAAGCCGGACGCGGCCCTGGTGTCCCACGAACACTTTGACCACGACGCGGTTCCTAAGCCTCCTGCTCTTTTGCCAGCCCAAGAAAATAATGTGGTCGCCGGGAAGGAAGTGAGTCTGTCTCGAAGGTCCGAATCCCGCGCGGCCCCATCGGCGTCCGCGGCTTTTCCTGTGGTGCGCAGTACGGGAACCCAAATGGTCGCGGGAATCGAGGTGGTCGGGACATTGGCGGACCATGATGATCAGGAAGGGCGAAGGAACGGAACCACCCGAATGTATGTGTGGGAGATGGGAGGGCTTCGGTGGGCCCATTTAGGGGATATGGGCCAGCGCTCCCTTCGACCGGAACAAAAAGAAGCCTTAACGGGGGTGGATGTCCTTTTTATTCCTGTGGGGGGCCGAACCACCGTTGACGCAGAAACGGCGGCGGGGTTGGTCCAGGAAATTCGCCCCCGTGTTGTGATCCCCATGCATTACGGTACCCCACGCACGCGCTTCTTTGAGTTCAATCCTCTGGCGCCTTTTATCGAAAGATTTGAACGTGTAAAATTTTTACCACCCGGTGGATTTCAAATTCGTCGAGATGGGCTTCCGGAGAACACCACGGTCTATGTCCCTGCACCTCCCAACGATACGGAGACCCCATGACC
Organism: Elusimicrobiota bacterium; assembly: GCA_016788905.1. Lineage (NCBI taxonomy): Bacteria > Pseudomonadati > Elusimicrobiota > Elusimicrobiota bacterium. The sequence continues at coordinate 42,924 of JAEURZ010000014.1, read as the reverse complement.
CGTTCCCAAACTCTTTTTAAGCAAGCCCAAAAAATATTTGTGGGAGGAGTTAATTCCCCCGTGCGTGCCTTTCGCGCGGTGGGGGGAACCCCCGTCTTTATGGCCCGGGCCCGGGGCTCTACCCTCACGGATGTGGACAACAAAAAATATGTGGATTACGTGGGATCCTGGGGCCCTCTGATTTTGGGCCACGCCCATCCGGTCGTTGTTCAGGAGGCCCGCCGGGCCTTGGAAGAGGGCAGTTCCTTTGGAGCACCCTCCCCCCGGGAACTCGCCCTGGCCCATTTGGTGCGCCAGGCCTATCCCACCGTTGATCTTCTCCGGTTCACGAGTTCGGGAACGGAGGCCTGTCTTTCGGCGCTTCGATTGGCTCGGGGCACCACGGGGCGATCGTTGATTGTGAAATTTGCGGGTTGTTATCATGGCCATGGGGACAGCCTCTTGGTTTCCGCGGGGAGTGGGGCTCTCACACTGGGCCACCCCACATCGGCGGGAGTCCCCAAGGAACTGGCCCGGTTAACCTTGGTCCTTCCCTACAACGATCCCGTGGCGCTCGCCAAGGTGTTTTCAAAATGGGGAAAAAAGATTGCGGCCGTCATCGTTGAACCGGTGGTGGGGAACATGGGGGTGGTCTCCCCCTCGCCTGAATTTCAAGGGGCGCTCCAAAATATTCCCCGCCGTCACGGCGCTCTCCTTATCGTGGACGAGGTGATGACAGGTTTTCGGTTGGCGTGGGGCGGGGCGCAAGAATGGTTGGGGCTTCAGGCGGACATCACCTGTTTCGGCAAGATTCTTGGGGGCGGATTCCCCGTGGGAGCTTTCGGAGGACCCAAGCGTTTGATGGAAAAGGTCGCGCCCTTGGGCCCGGTGTATCAGGCGGGCACTCTATCGGGAAATCCGGTGGCCATGGCGGCAGGGGCGGCGACGTTGGCCCTGTTAAAAAAATCCCCCCCCTATGGGGCCCTTCGAAAAAAAACCAAGCTATTGACAGAGGGCTTACGGGATCTGGCCCGTCGGCAGGGGGTGGAGGTCACGGTCAATAATGTGGGGTCCATGTTTACCGTGTTCTTCACTCCTCATCCCGTAACGGATTTGGTTTCCGCAGAGAAATCGAACACCGCCGCTTACGGAAGATTTTTTCACGGTCTGTTGAAGCGGGGAGTGTATTTCCCCCCATCTCAATTTGAGGCGAGTTTCGTTTCGGCCGCCCATTCGATTCACGATATCGAAAAAACGCTATCCGCGGCGCAAGCTGCCTTCCGGGAGGTCTAATGGACATTCTCTGGCTCTCCGAAAAAGAGGTGGATCGTTTACTTACGGTGGAGGCGGCCATGCCGTTGGTGGAAGAAGCCTTTGGCCATTTGGCCCGGGGCGATGCCCAAATGCCGCCGAAACTCTATTTGGAATTTACGGAATATGGGGGCGACCTGCGGGCCATGCCGGCCTACATCCCTAAAATTTCCTGTGCGGGGAATCGGCCTTTTGCGGGGGTCAAAGTGGTCAATTCCCATCCGGGAAACCCCAAACGGGGACTGCCCACGGTGAGCGCCATCTATATTCTGAACGACCCGGAGACCGGGATGCCCCTCGCGGTCATGGCCGCGGGTCGGCTGACCGATGTTCGGACCGGAGCGGGAGGCGGTGTGGCCGCAAAATATTTGGCCCGGAAAGAATCGAGTATTTTGGGTTTGGTGGGCGCCGGGCGGCAAGCGGCAACCCAGTTCACGGCCCTGGCGACTCTCTTCCCTTTGCGGGAAGTTCTCGTGGCGGCGCAATCGCTGGAAGAAGCTCAATCTTTCTGCACGCGCCACGCCCGTTCGGGCGGTCCAGTTCTTCGTCCGGTAACGGTTCAAGAGGCCTGTGGGGCGGACATTGTGGTGACCACCACGCCGGGCCGGGACGTGGTGGTGAAATCCGATTGGATTCGTGAAGGGACCCATATCAACGCTATCGGGGCCGATGCCCCGGGTAAACAGGAATTGGATGTGGAGATATTGAAGCGGGCGCGGGTCATTGTGGACAGTCCCGAACAAGCCCTTCATTCCGGTGAAATCAATATGGGTATTGAGGCGGGGACCATCACCGTTCGAAACATTGCGGCCAGTCTGGGTGAAATTGTGACGGGGAAGAAACCCGGGCGCCAATCGGACCGGGACATCACGGTTTTCGATTCCACGGGCCTCGCCATTCAGGATGTGGCGGTGGCCGGTTGTGTTTACCAGAGAGCTCTCCAATTAAAGCGGGGGATCACGCTGGAATTGTAGTTTCGATTTATTCTAACCCAACACAAGGAAAAATCATGCCTGACATTAAACCGTTTCGAGCCTTTGTTTACGGCGCCAAATATCAAAAGAAAATCGGACGCTTGGTTTGCCCCCCTTATGATGTTATTTCTCCTCCAGGTCGAGAATCTTTGGTGAAAAAGGACCCGCAAAATTTTGTGCGGGTTGAGCTGCCTATGGGGGATCCCTCGGCACGCTACGATGAGGCGGCGAAACAATGGAAAAAGTGGAACGCGGAAGGGGTTCTCACCCGTGAAAAAACACCGGTATTCTATGTGTATGAAGCCCGGTTTCGGTCCCCGGTGGACGGTCGTCCCCTGGTCCGGCGTGGGTTCTTTGCCGCGCTCAAGGTGGTTCCCTGGGGCCAAGGTGTTTATCCCCATGAAAAAACATTACCCACCGCCAAGGTGGATCGACTTCTGCTTTTTAAGGCTCTCCGTGCCCAAACCAGCCCTATCCAACTTTTGGTTCGGGACGCTTCGGGTCGTGTGGAAGCCTTAACGCGTCTTCAGACCAAAGGCCACCCCTGGATGCAGTTTAAGGATGAATCCGGCGTGACCCATCGACTTTGGATTTGGAAAAACGACGCTGCGGCTCGAGAACTTCAACGGGTTTTCAAAAAATCCCCGTGCGCCATCGCGGATGGACACCACCGTTACGAAACGTCTCTCGCCTACAGTCAATGGGCGCGCCGGTCCTTAAAGAACGGGGCCCCAGCGGCCGATCATGTGCTGGCCTACTTTTCCTCATCGGACGACAAGGGGCTGGAAGTTCTTCCCACGCACCGCGCGGTGCCCTGGGAAAAACGGAAATTCGTGAATTTAGAAAAATGGGGAAACTTAAAACCCGTTCGAGGACTGAACGCTCTCAAGAAACTTATCGATGGAAAAAAAGGACCTGGAGTCCTCGAGGTGGGCGTATATCGGGATGGAAAATATTTTCTCTACACGTTTTCCCAAATCCCAGGGGAACTAAAAAATACGCCCCACGAAAATCTAGCGGTGGCTTGTCTGCACGGGGGGCCGCTGAAGGGGTTGGGAAAGGAAGATTTTTTCTTTACGCGGAACCCCACCGAAGCGGTGAAAAGTGCTCAACACTCCAAAGGCTGGGCGTTTTTCTTGGCCCCCAACACCGTGAAGGAAGTTCTGGATGTTTCCACTCTAGGGTCCGTGATGCCTCCCAAAAGCACCTACTTTTACCCCAAAATTCCTTCCGGGATGGTGAGCCACGCCTTGCAGGGAAAGCTTTAGGCTGGAGAAAGGGCCCGTCGCGCTTGGCGTACCAATTGCGCGGCTTCTTCGGACGTTCGGGCGAGAGCTGTGAGGTGGCCCATCTTTCGGCCCGGGCGGGGTTCGGTTTTTCCATACAGATGAAGTTTGACATCCGGAAACACCAGGGCCCGTTCCCAAACGGGGGTTCCGGCGGCCCAGAGGTCGCCCAGAAGGTTTGCCATGGCCGCGGGGGCGAACCGATCGGTGGCGCCCAAGGGCAGGCCACAGATGGCTCGCAATTGCTGTTCGAACTGGCTGGTGACCGTGGCGTCAAAGGTGAGATGGCCCGAATTGTGCGGTCGCGGGGCCAGCTCGTTAATGATCAGCCGCCCGGAATTCGTTAAAAAAAACTCCACACACATCACCCCCACCACGTCCAACGCCTTCAAAACGTCATGGGCCATGGCGGCGGCTTCGTTCGCCAGTTTCGGGGGAACGGAAAGGGGGGGGGAAACAGAGACGTCTAAAATGTGGTTGACGTGGGTGTTTTCGACAGCGCCCCAATCGGCAGTGGCTCCATTCAAGGCCCGGGCGGCCACCACGGACAGCTCACAGCTGAAATCCACAAAAGCTTCCAAGACAGTGGGAACCCCTTGAAAACTGGCGAAGGCTTCTGCGGCCTCTTCCATTTTTCGGATCATTCGTTGCCCCTTCCCGTCGTAGCCAAACCCCGCGGTTTTTAAAATGGCGGGCACACCAAAGGCCTGAAGACCCGCGGTCAATTCCTCAAGAGATTTGATCTCACGGAAGGCGGTCACGGGGAAACCATTTTTAGAAAGAAATGTTTTCTCACGAAGGCGATGTTGTGAGATAAAAAGGGCATTCCCGTTCGGGCGCACGGGGACAAATTCTTCCGCCGCTTGCACGCAGGCCGCGGGGACATTCTCGAATTCAAAAGTCACCACCGAAACGTTCTTAGCGAAGGCCCGGACGGCGTCCAAATCCTCGTAAGGAGCGGCGATTTCAACGTCAGACACTTGGCCGGTGGGGGTGTCGGATTCTTCCGAATACGTGTGAACGCGGTATCCCATGCGTCGGGCCGCGATCGCAAACATCCGACCCAACTGGCCCGATCCGAGAACACCGACCGCTGACCCGGGTGGGATCAATGTCGTCACGTTTTCGGTAAGGTGTCTTTTAACACCCGTTTGGTTTGTCGAGATCGAAACGCGGTAAGTTTTTTACGAAGGTCCGCCCGTTTGTTGGCCAATATTGCCACGGCCAGAAGACCGGCGTTCGTGGCCCCTGCTTTCCCGATGGCCAAGGTCCCCACAGGGATTCCCGCGGGCATCTGGGCGATGGAAAGCAAGGAATCGAGACCTTTCAAGGCGCGGCTTTCCACCGGGACACCCAAAACAGGCAAGGTGGTTTGGGCCGCGACCATTCCCGGAAGATGAGCCGCCCCTCCCGCTCCGGCAATAATGACTTCCAATCCTTGGGACTCCGCTTGGGCAGCGAACGTGGCCATCCAGGCGGGGGTTCGGTGGGCCGAAACCACTCGGCATTCGTGCGACACGCCAAAGTCCTTAAGCACCGCCGCGGCGTGTTGCATTGTTTCCCAATCACTCTTCGAACCCATGATGACAGCCACGAGGGGATTTTTCATGGACGCTATTGTAGAAAATCGTGAAGCCACGCGAGTGGGGAACTCCAATATGTATAATAGAGGCATGTCCACCTGCGCGGAAAATCCCGTTCATTGTGAGGCCTGTCCGACCCGGTTGGAGGGGGTGTTTTCCCGTCTGACCCGGGATCGTCTTCGGGTATTGGACCGATGCAAAACCGACAATTGTTACCGAAAAGGCCAAGTGATCTTCTACGAAGGACACCCGGCCCTAGGGGTCTATTGCGTGTATGAAGGACAACTCAAATTGTCGAAATCGGGAAGCCAAGGGCGTCCCCAAATTATTGGCATTGCGAAAGAAGGGTCGTTGGTGGGCCATCGGGCGGTCTTGACGGAGAAACCCCACAGTTTTTCGGCTGAAGTTTTAGGGGACACCCGAATTTGTTTTGTGGATCGGAAAACGTTTCTTTCCATGATGGTTGAAAACCCTCTGGTGGCGGAAGCTCTCCTCAAACGGATGGCGCTGGAACTGGACGAAGTGGAAGACCGCCTGATGGACATGGTGGAAAAACCGGTTCTCGTACGGTTGGCTCGGCTTCTCCTCACGTTAGGAAACACGTACGGACGGCCCGCTCCCAAAGGAACAAAAATCGCCCTGTCGCTTACCCGGGAAGAAATGGCCGAAATGATCGGGACCACCCAAGAAACCACCATCCGTCTGCTCAGTCAATTACGTCAATGGGGTTTGGTTCGTCTCGACCCAAAGTCGATCACTCTTCTGGATCCCACCAAGCTGATGCGTCAGGCTGAAACGTCGTTTCAACGCCCCTGATCCCCGTCATCCCCCAGGATGACCGGGATCATCCCCAATTTCCTCCCCAACGGTTAGAATGGAGGGGCGACCCAAGGGGGGGTGTCTATGTCCTGGGTAGTGGATTTCCGCGATGTGAGCCTCAACGATATTCCCCGCGTGGGCGGGAAGAACGCGTCTTTGGGCGAGATGATTCGGGAATTGTCCCGGGAGGGGATTCGTGTCCCGCCCGGCTTCGCCACCACCGCTGAAGCCTACGGTAAGTTTTTGGATCAGAACCGATTGCGGGACCCGATCCGCCGTATTCTCCTGGCCCACAAAACCAAAAACAAAAGCCTGGCCACCACAGGGGCTTCTCTTCGGAAATTGATCCTCCAAGGGGTTCTCCCTTCTGACGTAGAATTCGAAATCCGTTCCGCCTACCAACGCCTCTGCCGTGACGCGGGTCAGCCTCGCCTGGGGGTCGCCGTGCGGTCCAGCGCGACGGCGGAAGATTTGCCCAACGCCAGTTTTGCGGGGCAACACGAAAGTTACCTGAACGTGAAAGGCGAAGCCGCTCTCGTGGACGCGGTGCGCCGTTGCTACGCCAGCCTTTTTACCGATCGGGCCATCCGCTATCGGGAAGAGAATGGGTATGACCATCAGCGGGTTGCGCTCTCGGTGGGCGTTCAGCAAATGGTGCGGGCCGATAAAGCGGGGGCTGGTGTTCTTTTTTCCCTTCACACGGACACGGGGTTTCCACGTGTGGTGGTGATCACCGCCGCCTGGGGGCTGGGGGAAAATGTGGTCCAGGGGCGGGTCACGCCGGACGAGCATGTGGTTTTTAAACCGTTTCTTGGCACGCCCGACGTTTGCCCGATCCTCACCTCGCGCCTGGGGGTGAAGGACATCAAAATGGTTTACGTGGCCGGCGGCGCCACAAAAAACGTGCCGACCTCTCGAAGCGAACGTCTCCGGTTTGTCCTATCGGAAAAAGAGCTCCTGACCTTGGCCCAATGGGCGGTCACGGTCGAAAAACATTACGGAAAACCCATGGATATGGAGTGGGCAAAGGACGGCGCACGGGGGGCGTTGTATCTTGTCCAGGCCCGGCCTGAAACGTTCCAGAGCCGGAAAAAAGAGGGGACCTTACGGGCCTACCGCCTGAAAAAGCGCGTGCCACCGTTGGTGGAAGGCTTAGCGGTGGGGGACGCCATTGCTGTCGGGCCCGCCCAAATCATCAAGCGAACAGCGGATATTAAAAAATTCAAACCAGGTCACCTATTGGTGACAGGCAACACGGACCCGGACTGGGTGCCGGTCATGAAAAAAGCGGTTGGCATCATTACCGACCGCGGTGGCCGCACGTCCCACGCGGCCATCGTGAGTCGGGAGATGGGGATCCCCGCCATTGTGGGAACCGGACGAGCGACGAAAGCCATTCTCAATGGTCAAGTCGTGACGCTGTCCTGTGCCGAGGGCGATCGCGGGCGGGTGTATCCCGGCCGCCTGGACTTTGAAGAAGTGGATATCCCCCTGGAAAAGTTGCCCACCCCTCCTGTTCCTCTGATGCTCAACATCGCCAGCCCAGCGGCGGCGTTCCAATGGTGGCGTCTCCCGGTCCAAGGGATTGGACTCGCGCGGCTGGAATTTATCATCAATGATGTCATTCGCGTGCACCCCATGGCTCTCGTTCATCCCCAGCGGGTTAAAAATCCCGCTGTTCGTCGGGAGATCGCTCGGCTGACCCGGGGGTATAAACATCCCACGGATTATTTCGTGGAGCGGTTGGCTTCGGGTGTGGCCCAAATCGCCGCGTCCCAGCATCCCCATCCTGTGATTGTGCGATTCTCCGATTTTAAAACGAACGAGTATGCCAACCTCTTGGGGGGGAAAGAATTCGAACCCCAAGAGGAGAACCCGATGATCGGTTGGCGTGGCGCCTCGCGTTACTACCATCCGGACTATCGGGAAGGTTTTGCCCTGGAATGCCGCGCGATTAAGGAAGTGCGAGAAAAGAAGGGGTTCACCAACGTGGTGGTCATGGTCCCTTTTTGTCGGACCGTTGAGGAGGCGGACCAGGTGTTGGCCCAACTGGCGTCCAACGGCTTGACGCGCGGGGCGCACGGGCTGGAAGTTTACGTGATGTGTGAAATACCGTCTAACGTGATCCTTGCGGAGGCGTTCGCTGACCGATTCGACGGGTTTTCCATCGGGTCTAACGACCTCACCCAATTGACTTTAGGGGTGGATCGGGATTCCGGAACGTTGGCCCCCCTGTTTAACGAACGAAATCCTGCCGTCACGCGTTTGATCGAGGACATCATCCGGCGGGCCCACGCCAAGGGAAGAAAGGTGGGCATTTGTGGGCAGGCCCCCTCGGACCATCCGGAATTTGCCGCGTTCCTCGTTCGGTCCGGGATCGATACGATTTCGCTCAACCCCGACAGCGTCATCGGTGTCATCAAAAGTCTCGCCGGATCAGTGTCCACGGGCGCGGAAACCGCGCCGGGGAGGCCCCCTGATGGACTCTAAAATCCTAAGAAGTTTAACGTTGGCGATCCTTTTGACCGGCTGTGTGGGGTTGCGGTTGGAAACGAAAAAAGAAGGAGTTGTCCCCTCGGGGCCTTATCATCGAACCTTAGTGGTGTATCTCCGTGGTGACCGAGACACAAAATCACGTGTCGAAACGGCGTTTCGGGAAGCGTTTCGGGAAACCCAGTCGGACCCCGGACGGGGCCTGGACGTGACGGAATTTGCCATGGGAAATCCAACGCGGGCGGCCCAATTGGGGTACGATTCTGTGTTGGTGGTGGACCATCACTCGATGGTTCACTGGGGGGAATCCCATCCGGGAACATTGGCCGAAGCGTTCGCGCCTCTCCCCAAAGAGAACCCCTTGGCCCAGACCACTGTTCAATCCCAAGGGCCTGGGGGTCAACGGTATGCGAACGGGTGCGCTCGGCTCTATGACGCCGTGACGACCCGGCTGGTGTGGACCGCTCACGGGACACTGCGAACGGACAAAGATGAATGGACCACCCGTCCCGCCCGCGTGGCCGCCCAGGCGGTGGTGCGTCACCTTAAAGATGAAGGTTTTCTGAATCGAATCCCATAAAATAAAAACATGACGCTCATCATGGTTTCTGACTTGTTTTGAACGTAGAATAACAACCCATGAGCGGTCCAGTTACGCCTGACGATCCCCGGGTCAAACGTGTGGCACGGGAGATGAAACTTTACGATCGGCGCCCCGACGCGCTGATCCAAATCCTTCATATTGTTCAAGAAATATTTGGGTATTTGCCCGAGCCCGTGTTGCGGATGGTGGCCAAAGAGTTGCGCGTGCCCGCCAGCCGTGTGTATGGGGTGTCAACCTTCTACCATTACTTCTCCCTGAAAGCTCGTGGGGATCACCAGTGTCTGGTCTGTATGGGGACGGCGTGTTACGTGAAGGGTGCCGGAAAAATTTTGGATCAGTTGCAAAAAACGTTTGGTTTAAAACCTGGGGACGTCACTCCCGACGGAAAATTGGGGTTGGCCCAAGCCCGATGTTTGGGAGCGTGCGGCCTCGCGCCAGCGGTCGTCTATGATGAGGAAATTTTAGCGCGGGTGGACCCCTCGACCATTTCTGGAGCGGTTCAGGAGAAACTCCGTGGATCTTGAGAAAACAGCGGCCCACGCTAAAGCCCAGATGGGGCAGAGGCGCCGTCTCCTGGTGTGCGCTGGGGCCGGGTGTTTTTCCTGCGGAAGCGGGGAAACCCTTTCCACGTTGCAAAAGCTGGTAAAAGAGCGCGGTTTGGAAACCCAAGTGGAGGTGGTCCCCTCCGGTTGTATGGGGGCCTGTCAGAAAGGGCCTTTGGTCCAGCTCGCCAACGACGATATTTTGTTGCAGGGGATTTCCGCCGCGGAGGCGGGGGCTGTACTCGAACAAATCACGGGTGGGAAGGCCGTTTCACCCAAGCATAAACTCTATTCCCCCCGGGAACCTGACGCCCCCGACGCTCACTTTTTCCAAAAACAACAGAAGATCGTCTTGGAGAATTGTGGTCGCATCAATCCGGAGAGCATAGAGGAATATATTGCCGTCGGCGGGTATCGGGCGCTTCACACCCTGTTGAGTGAAATGACGCCGGAAGCCGTGGTGGCGGAAATGAAGAAGTCCGGTCTTCGCGGACGTGGCGGAGCAGGTTATCCCACCGGTCTCAAGTGGGAGACTGTGGCCAAGATGGTCAACAACCAAAAATACGTGATTTGTAATGCCGATGAAGGCGATCCCGGTGCGTTTATGGACCGGAGTGTTTTAGAAGGGGACCCCCATCGGGTTTTGGAGGGGATGGCGATCGCGGGCTACGCGGTAGGGGCCAACAAGGGCTTTCTCTACGTGCGCGCTGAATACCCGTTGGCCATCAAACGCTTGGAACAGGCGATCAAAACGGCACGGCGGGAAGGACTGTTGGGCCGTGAAATATTTCGAACCAGTTTTTCGTTTGACGTGGAAATTCGGATCGGAGCGGGGGCGTTCGTTTGTGGGGAGGAAACGGCCCTGATCGCTTCCATCGAAGGGCGGCGCGGGCAACCGCGGCCTCGGCCCCCCTATCCCGCGGAATCGGGCCTCTGGGAAAAACCCACTCTCATCAATAACGTGGAAACCTTTGCCAACATCGCTCCGATCCTCGCCAAAGGCGGCGAATGGTTTTCGAAGATAGGGACCCAAAAAAATTCCGGAACGAAAGTTTTTGCGTTGGCGGGGAAAATCCGAAACACCGGGTTGATCGAAGTCCCCATGGGGATCACGCTCCGGGAAATCATTTTTGATATTGGGGGCGGTATTCCCGCAGGAAGGCGTTTCAAGGCTGTCCAGACCGGTGGTCCTTCCGGTGGGTGCATCCCCGAAGCGCACTTGGACACCCGGGTGGACTACGAATCTCTCCAGGTTTTGGGCTCCATTATGGGATCGGGTGGGTTCATCGTTATGGACGATACGTCCTGCATGGTGGACGTGGCCCGGTTCTTTATGGAATTTTGCATGGACGAAAGTTGTGGCAAATGTGTCCCGTGTCGCGTGGGGACCAAACATATGCACGACCTGCTGGATAAAATTTGCGCGGGACGCGCGGTTCCCGGGGATCTCGATCTGTTGGAAGAGTTGGCCCCCATGGTGAAAGCCACAAGTCTTTGTGGGCTCGGAATGACCGCCCCCAATCCTCTCCTTTCAACGTTGCGGTATTTCCGAGATGAATACACGGCCCACATCCGAGACCATCAATGTCCCGCGGGTGTCTGTCACATGGACAGTGTGGGAGCGGTCCGATGAACCTTAACGTGATTTCCCTCTCCTCTTGGGAGAGGGGTGGGAGAGGGATCGAATCTTTTGGCCTTCGGACACGAGGTCTGAACCCATGAGTTTTACTATTACAATTGACGGTCGTGAAGTTTCGGCCGAACCCAAAGAGACCTTGTTGGATGTTTGCCGCCGCGAAAAAGTATTTCTCCCTACCCTTTGCGCTGTGGACGGTTTGACGGAAGTGGGAGCCTGCCGGTTGTGCCTGTTGGAGATTGAAGGAACAACGAAATTGCTCCCCGCCTGTACGACACCCGCGATGCCCTATCAAAAAGTTCGTACCAGTTCAGATCAATTGAGCACCTACCGCCGAATGATTTTGGAACTCTTTTTTTCCGAACGGAACCACATGTGCGGTGTGTGTGTGGCCAATAACCACTGCGAACTTCAGACGCTGGCGGTAAAAACAGGGATCGACCATTTTCGCTATCCGTTCTTGCAACCGGCGGTGGGGGTGGACGCGTCCCACAAAGATTTTATTTTAGATCAGAACCGGTGCATCCTGTGCACGCGCTGTGTGCGCGTGTGCGACGAAATTGAAACGGCTCATGTGTGGGACATCATGGGGCGAGGGGTTCAAAGTCGGTTGTTTGCGGACTTTAATCGTCCCTGGGCCGAATCCACTGATTGCACGAGTTGTGGAAAATGTGTTCAGTTGTGCCCTACAGGCGCTCTCTGGAAAAAAGGGGCTGTTCCGGGAGAATTAAAAAAAGATCCTAGCGTGGCTGGAACGTTAGCCGCGCGACGAGAAAAACGCCCATGAAAAAACGCGTCGCTACCGTTTGGCTGGGTGGGTGTTCCGGTTGTCATATGTCTCTTTTGGATATTGACGAAGGACTTTTAGAATTAGCGCCCCTCATGGCGCTGGTGAAAAGCCCCCTTGTGGACACGAAAGAGTTTCCGGAAGGCGTCGACGTGGCGGTGGTGGAAGGATGTGTGTCGACAGATCAAGACAGGGCGCAAATCCTGAAAATCAGGGAACGTTCTAAGGTTGTGGTGGCGCTGGGAGATTGTGCTGTCACAGGAAACGTGACGGCCCTTCGGAACCTTTTGGGCCCCGCGGCCATGTTGGATCACGCCTACAATAAAATCGTGACGAACGATGGACAGGGGGCGATGCCGACGGTGGACATTCCGACCCTTCTTCCGCGCGCCTGTCCCTTGGCCAGTTACGTGAAGGTGGATGTACATGTGCCGGGGTGCCCGCCCGCTCCTGAGTTGATCTTTGCCGCACTGAAGGCGTTACTGGAGGGCCAGCCGTTGGTCATTCCCCCGGGGGCTTTAAAAAATGGCTGACAAGACAATTGTGATTCATCCCGTGACCCGCGTGGAAGGCCACGCCAAAATCACGTTGATGTTAGGAAATGACGGGAAAGTGGCGGACGCTCGGTTTCATGTGGAAGAGTTCCGCGGGTTTGAAAAGTTTTGTGAAGGAAGGCACTTCACGGAAATGCCCATCATCACACCACGGATTTGTGGAATTTGTCCCGTGAGCCACGCGGTGGCCAGCGCCAAGGCCTGCGAAGATATTATGGCGGTGGAGGTCCCTCCCACGGCGACACTTCTGCGCCGACTCATGCACTTGGGCCAGATGTTCAGTTCTCACGCGCTCAGCTTTTTCCATTTGTCGTCGCCGGATTTCCTTTTGGGTTGGGACGCGGACCCCACGACGCGCAATATCATGCATATCGCCGAAAAATTTCCGGACGTGGCACGCCGGGGGATCCGGCTTCGTAAATTCGGGCAGGAACTCTCCTCCCGGTTGTCGGGGAAAAAGATCCACAACGGAGCCATTGTTCCTGGGGGCGTGACCCAGGCCCTGACCGAAGAAAACCGACTGGCGCTTTTGGCCTGGATTCCGGAAGCCATGGAAAGCGTTCGAGTGGCTTTGGCGCTCTACAAAAAATATTGGGAGGCCAACCGGAAAGAAATGGAGGCCTTCGCCCGGTTCGACACTCTTTACTTAGGCACGGTTCTTCCGGACGGGACCCACGAACTTTATGATGGAAAACTTCGGTGGGTGGACGCTGTGGGCAACATCGTGGCGGATCAGGTGGATCCGGCCCGTTTCGCGGAATTTATTGCGGAACGGCCGTTGGAATATTCCTATTTAAAAGCGCCCTACTTTAAACCCTTGGGATACCCCGGCGGGATCTATCGCGTGGGGCCCCTGGCCCGGTTGAACGCGGCGACCCGCATGCCGACCCCGCACGCGCAAAAAGAATTTTTAGATTTCCGTTCCATTGCGGGTGGTCGGCCGGTCTCTGGGTCTTTCGCTTTCCATCACGCGCGGATCATCGAAATGATGAGTTCCGTTGAACTGGTCGAGATGATTTTGAATGATCCCCGGGTGATGTCCACAGAGATCCGCTCCGAAGCGGGCCGAAACCGGTCCGAAGGGGTGGGGTGTTCAGAAGCTCCCCGGGGAACCCTCTTCCACCACTACAAGGTGGACCCCAACGGGATCCTCACCAGCGTCAATTTGCTGATCGCCACGGGACAAAATAACCCGTCCATGAACCAAGCTGTTTTGGAAGTGGCCAAAACCTACGTGAACGGCGCCGATGTGAAGGAGGGCGCCCTGAACCGTGTGGAAGGTGCCATCCGTTGTTACGACCCCTGTCTCTCCTGTTCCACCCACGCCGTAGGCTCCATGCCTCTCCTCCTCGAAATCACGGACCCCAAAGGCAACGTCCTTAAACAAATCAAGCGGTAAATCCAATCCATTCGTCCTGGTTTTACTCCCTTCCCTAAACGAAAGCAAAAAGGGTTGTTAAAAGAGATTTTTGGGGATAGAATTCAAATTGTGAAATCTATTGTCCTTTATTCTTGTTTGATGTTGGGAGCGATTGACATTTTCCCCTGCGCGTCAGATTTTTATGCGACGCAAAACGATTACACCAAAGTGACCCTCCATTGGACGAATAACAGTTGTGGCGTTGGTGATCATTTGCGTTTTAGCATTATCGATGCAGAACAAAATGTACAGGGCGTTTATACTTTTGCCCCACTCGGGACAGAGGGTCAATTGGAAATAGGAAATTTCTTTTTAAACGCCGAAAATCGCGTGGATGTTTTTTGGATTGAAAACGCGAGTGAATTGCTTCAACGGTGGAGTTTTGCTTCTTTGGCGGCGCCTCCCTCCGATTCGTGGTCGATCCCATTTCAAAATGTTCAGAGTCGAAGCATTACTGTGGCTTGGTGGTCCACCGGGGTTAGTGGGCAAATTAATCCCATTGGAACAAACTATCAAATCCAATTTTCGGAAAAGGCTGGTTTTGATGAGCCCCTCGTTGAATCTATTTCGTCCGAATACGGAAATTTAATAGCGAAAAAAATTGGGTGTCTTTCACCGGGAACATTATACTACGCACGTGTTCGAGCCCTCAATCGGGAGGGGATTCCCACCCCGTTCCACGTTCTCGGATCAACCCGCACCCTTTCGGACAGCCCTCCTCAAACGAATTATTTGTGGGGAAACAATCGTTGGGAGCTCTCTCTCTCCCCATTGGATATTTCATCGGAAGACACCATGACCTTCAACGCCGCCCCCCTGGAGAATCCACTTCAATCGCCGACACTTCCAGAAAAAATATTAGATGCCAATCATAAAATACTGGGAACCGGGGATGTCCGACGTCGCCCCCTTCCGAATGGGTTAGCGGAAATCCAATCCAGCCGCGCCTGCCCCGCCCATTTGGACGAAAATCTTCATGCCCCCGCGACCCTGAGCTACGACTTCGCATCGAATGACGGTTGGGTCGAAACGGGGGCAGGCCTTGTTCGGGAAACCACGCTCAGTTTCTACCGGCTTGATTTTCACGCGGGGCTTTGGAACAAGATCCCTTCTCGTGTGGAAGACGGGAAGGTCGTGGCGATTGTTCAATCACTCGGGACGCTGTCGGTGATGGGCCAGGAAGACGTTTCTCTCCAAGATCTTCGTGTATCGCCAAACCCATTTCGCCAGGGGACGGACGCCCAGGTCACTTTCGCAAACTTAGCCGAGCGGGCCACGCTTCGAATTTTTACGGCATCGGGGCGGGAAGTGAGACAGCTGGAAGAAACGGGAGGAGACGGCATTCTCTGCTGGGATGGTAAAAACACATCGGGAAGACCCGTCGTCCCGGGAGTCTATCTCTATCATGTTCAAAGCCCCGGTGTGGCTAAAAAAGGAAAACTGATGGTCATCCGATGAAAAAAATAGTTATCGCTGTCGGAGGGGTGCTCTTCTCCTTATCCCTTTTGGCAGGAGAGGGAGAAGAATGGGAATTCCTTTCCGCTTCTCCTGGAGTTCGTTCCATGGGCCTGGGTGGGGCCGGGACGGCGTTGGGGGATGACCACGCGTCCGGGGTTTTGAATCCTGCCGGTCTGGGGCGGTTGGCCCGGGGGGAAGTGTCCCTTTCCCACCACGAGGGGGTCGAATCCATAATAAGAGACTCCTTGGGTGTTGCCTTTCCCATGGAAAAAGGAACCTTGGCCGCCCGGTGGTCAGGTGTCGATTACGGAACCATCTCGGGGCTGGATTCGTCAGGAAACGCGCTGGGCAACATTGGCGCACGCGAAGATTGGTTCCAGATTTCCGGCGCGGGAGGATTTCGAAATCGAGTGTGGGCGGGTATCGCGTTGAATCAAACCGAACGTAAATTTCACGATCAATCCATTCAAGGGGCATTTTTTGATGGGGGATTATTGGCTCGTCTCCCCGCGCCCACGTTTTTCCAGGGGTTCCGCGCGGGAGTTTCCGTTCGAAGACTGGGGGTGGGTTGGTCCCCCGGGCAAGGCCCGCCGCGTGAATTACGGTTTGGGATTGCCACAGGGGTTTGGGATGAAAAAATTACTCTAGCGGCGGACCTGGTCCAATCCAACGGAGAAGACCTCCGCCCGATGGTGGGGATCGAATACGCCTCCGGCGGTTCGTCCTTTTTTCGTTTGGGGTATGATGGGAGTACAGAAGATTCGTTTACTTACGGGTTGGGGTTTCGTGTGGGAGATCTCCGTTTGGATTACGCGTTTGCCCCTCTGGGGGATCTGGGGAACACGCACCATGTGGGACTGGTTTGGCACTTTGGGAAACCCGCGGAAGCGTTTTATGAAAAGGGATTGGGTTATTTGCGGCAAGAAGATTTTGCCCGAGCCGTAGTGAATTTCAACCGTGCCTTGGCGGCGGACCCCCATCACTCAAAAGCCCTCCTGAAGTTGCGGGAGGCCAACCAACGGCTCAAAAAAGAATGGGACGATTCGGGGCGTTAGTTTTTCTCTTTCTCGGGACCGTTGGCCTTTGGGCGGGGGGAAAACCCCCATTTCAGGATTGGAAAGAACTCCAGGCTCAGGGAGATCTGACCGGGGCCATGGATAAGCTCCTGGACATCCTCTCGGAAGATCCAGGCCATGTCGGTGCCCTGAAACGCCTGAAGGTGACCGCCGCGGCCATTGAAAAAAAGGCCAATGAACTGGATGTCCTTGCCCGAGAGGATCGCGGGCCCGCTCTCGTTCGCGCCCTTCACACCTTAAATCAGCAGGAACATGAAACGCGGAAAGCGCTCAACAACCTTCGAGCGTCCTATGAACACAAATGGCGGACCACGCCGGAATCTCTCCTTCACACCTGTCGGGGTGTCGAACTTCAAATGCAAATCTCCCTGGCGAACGATGACCCCGACCCCCGCCGCAATGAGTATCTTAGAGATCTTTGTCTCTCCCTCTCTTCAGGTGTTGCGGCGGGCGTGCTTCCCGCCGAAGTGGATATTCATCGTGTTTCTGGTTTTATGGCTTACCAACGAATGGATATTGTTCCCGCTTTGACGGAATGGAAAAAGGCGTTAAGTTTGGATCCCTCCGATCAGGAGTTAGC
Organism: Elusimicrobiota bacterium; assembly: GCA_016788905.1. Taxonomy (NCBI): domain Bacteria; kingdom Pseudomonadati; phylum Elusimicrobiota; species Elusimicrobiota bacterium. Next base: position 25,822 of record JAEURZ010000014.1, on the reverse strand, counting down.
ACGTTATGTTCAGGAAATTGAAAACAGCCTGAAAATAGATGAACGGCGTGCTCTCGCAAGAAAGAAATTTGGATTGGGCGAAACCCAATATTCAGAAGGAAATTATCGGGCGGCCTTGGGGTATTATCGGGAAGGGTTGGTGTTGGATTCGACAAACCGTTTTGCAAAGGAAGAAGTTCAACGTTTAGAGGAAATCGTTCGACGCGAATCCCAGAGGGCCGATTTAGGCCGTCGCATTGGCCGTGCCCGGGAAGCCGAGTTTCAGGGGCGTCGTCAAGAAGCCGTGCGCGAATGGTTGGCTGTTTTGAAAGAAGATCCTTTGAACACAGCGGCTCGGGAAAATCTCGGGCGCCTCTGGGAGGATTGGGGAAAGTCCTACCCCCATAAAAGTGAAAAACCCCTGGCTCGCCCAACCGCTCCAGACCACGAAAGAGCCGCAGAATATTATTCCAAGGGGTTGATGGAATATTCCCGAGGGGACCTTTCGGCCGCGCGGAAGGCTTTTGAGCAATGTGTTGGGTTGGCGCCGGATGATGAAATGGCGGCGCGGGCTTTGGATCGGGTTGTCCGGCAATTAAAGAATCACCCATGAGCATCGGGACCCGATTCGCCGTTGCGATTGCCGCCCTCACGTTTTTTGTCCTCCTGGTCTATTCCGGTGTTCTTCTTTGGGCCGAGCGTCAACACCTTGTTCGCGAGGCAGAAAAAACCCATTGGATTACAGTGGACCACCTCGGATTGGCTTGTGGGGACGCACTCCTGTCCCGGAATGAGTTAGGCCTCATCGATTTTATGAATCAGCTGAAAACGGAAGGTGCCCTAGTGGAAGCGGCCTGCGTGAATCCTCAGGGGAAATTACTCATGCATACGGACTTGACTAAAAAAGGGAAGAAGGCGGATTGGGCTCCGGCTGAACCGCAAAAAATCATGTTGACAGAATCAGGCGTCGGATCCCGCTGGGACTATCGATCTCCCATTTTCCAGGGGGGAGACTGGGTCGCGACCGCGCGGGTGGTTTATGATGGGGAGAGGGTCCTTACTCGACTTCGTCTGGCCCTGATCTCTACGGTGGGGCGTTTTTTGTGGTTGGGTGTCGGTGTGTTGCTCATGGGAACAGGCCTGTCCTTCTTGGCCGCGCGAACCTTGACACGACCCATTCACGCGCTTGCCGCGGGCGCGCGAAAAATCGGATCGGGCGCGTTGGACACTCGGGTATCCGAAAAAGCGCCGGGCGAATTGGGTGGTCTGGCACGGGAATTTAACGGTATGGCGGTTCGGCTGCGGGAACTGGATGAAATGAAGGAACGAATTCTTTACGCCATATCTCACGATTTACGTAATCCGCTCAGTGCCATCAGTACCGCGGCTCAGGTGTTGCGGTCAGGAGCTTTTTCGGGTGAAGATCGGACTCTCATCGAATCTATTGAGAGGGGAGCTCTCCGCTTGAGGGTCATGGTCAATAATATCTTGGACGCGGCCCGGTTAAGAGAAGGGGAAATTCCCTTTCGGAAGACTGTTTTTCAGGTGGCCCCCCTTGTGGAAGAACTGGTTCGACTGTACGGTCCGTTCGCGAAAGAATCCAACAAGATGTTCATGGTTCAGTTTCCCGAAACGCTTCCTCTTCTGGAAGCGGATGAAGAAAAAACCTTGCGCATTTTCTTGAACCTGGTGGCCAACGCGTTTAAATTCACTCAAGGGGGTGATTCTATCGTCATTTTCAGCGCCGCGCAAACCAACGGGTTCGTTGAGTTTGGTGTCAAAGACACGGGGCCCGGAATTACCCCGGAACGGTTGTCGCGTCTCTTTCAGCCCGTCCGCGTTCTGAACACGGGACCTCAAGAGGGTTCAGGGCTGGGACTTTCTATTGTGAAAAGCTTGGTGGAGGGGCACGGAGGACGCCTGCGTGTGGAATCCGTAGTTGGGCAGGGGACCGCTTTGTTTTTTACGTTACCGATTCATAAGGGGATTTTATGAAACCACTCATTCTTCTCGTTGAAGACGATTCGGAAATGCGAAATGTGACACGGATTATTTTAAATCGGGCGGGATACCAGGTGATTGATGTGGGATCCGCCGAAGAAGCCTTAAAAATTGTTTTTCAAGAGTCTCCGAACCTCCTGGTGGCGGACATTCGATTGCCCGGGATTTCAGGGGTAAAGTTATGCGAAATCCTTCGCAATGACCAGCGCACGCGAACGGTCCCGGTGCTTCTCCTCACGTCGCTATTAAAAACAGAAGACAAAGTCGAAGGTTTGCAAACCGGGGCAGATGATTACATGACAAAACCCTATGAGGCTTCCGAATTTTTGGCCCGGGTGGCGAGCCTTCTTCGCCGAACAGGCCGCTCATTCGTTCTTTCCGAGGCCCCTCCTGCGACGAGGCCTTCCGTGGATCAAAAATCACAACAGGAAGAAGCGGATTATTTTAAATCGTCCGATCGTCGTTGCTTCCGTGTGGTCCTATCTGATTTGTTTTCTACGTTTCGACGGTTTTTGAATTTGCCGATGCTCTGGGTTTTGCTTCGGGAAACGATGGGGCAACGCCGCTTGCGCAGAGAACCTGAACCGGACCTCGTCATGGAAGATTCAACGGAAGTGGTGGCCTATGCCACCGCGGGACGACGGGAGGGAGGCTTTCGTGCCGTTTATCTCCACCACGCGGCTCGAATCAGTCTTGCGATTCAAGGATGCTCACGGGTGGTGGACCTTGCGTGTGGGCCGGCCACCCAACTGGCCGAAGTGGCTCAGCTGAACCCGGACATTTCCTTTGTGGGGGTGGATATGTCGGATTCTATGTTGGACCAGGCGCGTGCGTACATTCAAGGTCGGGGGCTGACCAATGTCACTTTTCAAAAATCCGATGTCACGCAACTCGGTATTTTCGAAGAGGGCAGTGTGGATGGGGTTATCAGTACGGTTGCGTTACATCATTTGCCCACGCGAGAACACTTAAAAGACTGTTTTCGTGAGATTCGCCGCATACTGAAACCGGGTGGGGCCATTTTTCTCGCCGATTTAGGCCGACTGAAATCTCTCAAGTCTGTCCTCTATTTTGCCTATAAAGAAGAAAAAACCCAGCCGTATTTGTTCAACCTCGATTTTGAACGGTCTTTGCGGGCGTCTTTTAGTCTGAAAGATTTTCAAGTTCTTACGCGCGAATGCCTCCCAGCTTCGGCCCAGGTGTACAGCACCCATGGGGTTCCATTGTTTATTTTTGTTAAAACGCCGGATCGTCCATTGCCACCTGTCCTTTCAACAAATCTCCGCCTTCAAAGAGCCGCTCTCCCCCGTAAGTTTCGTCGGGATTTGGATGACATGGTTTTTTTCTTTCGAATGGGTGGTCTAAAAAATAATCCCTTTAACTAATTAAAAGACTCTCCTTGGCGACCGGTGGGTCAAGGCGATCGCCCTTTTGACTCCTCATGTATCAACCCAGAGCACCGTTTATGGGTAAAATTGGGGACTTTCGATCTCTTGCATCATTCTCTTGGATCTCCCTGATTGCGTCAGAGAAATCGCTTTGATATTTTGGCCTCGTGAGACTCTTTGTGGGGGTTCTTCTTCGCCCGTATGATCAGACGGGATGGGGAGTAAACTTGAAGCTCATTGTGGCCAATTTCTTATAGGTTGATGGGGAAAGAGGCGAAACGCCATTTGGGAGGGACCTGTGGAGAGTGTTTATCTGGGTGTGGACTGGGGGCGTCGACGGGTTGGGGTTGCCGTTTCTGATGAGTTGGGTCGGATGGCACATCCTCTTCAGACATTGGAGCCCAAATCACTTGCGGGGCTCATTCAGGCTTTGAGTGATTTGGCCCGTGACAGAGGAGCGTCTGGGATAGTTTTGGGGTTGCCCAAAAACATGAGCGGGACAGAAGGGGAAAGTGCCTCCGCTGTTCGACGGTTGGCGGAGCGGCTGGAACGTGTGGGTTTGCCGGTCATTTTTTGGGATGAGCGGCTGAGCAGTTGGGAAGCCGAATCTCGTTTGAGGGATGGGCCTGGAATGGGACGCTCGAAAGGGCGGGTGGATCGCGCGGCGGCCACCTTGCTCCTCCAAGCTTTCCTGGACAAAAAGCGGGGGGAGACCCTATGAAAAAACGGATTGTCCTTTTGGGAGTGTTGCTCGGAATTTTTGGGGGCGGGGGGCCGCTCTTGGGAATACTTCTTTGGGTGAATACACCACCTCCTGAGGCGATGGGAGGATTGATTGAAATTCTGCCCGGTGCCAGCGCGCGGGTGATCTCGCGACGGTTGAAGGAGGACGGTCACGTTCGATCTTCTCGGTGGATCGAGATGCTGGCGCGGGTGACGCGGGCAGATCAAAAACTGAAAGCGGGCCTCTATCGTATTCCCGCTCAGGAGCGAGCGGATCGAATTTTGCGGTTTCTTGTTCAGGGGCGTGGGGCCACGGTCCGGGTGACGGTTCCTGAAGGCTTTGCTGTTTGGCAAATCGCCGAGAGGTTGGAATCCAAGGGCGTTTGTCGGGCCGAAGAATTTCGAGCGGTGGCCACTCCCTGGGAAGGCTTTCTTTTCCCGGACACCTACTTTTTTGATCCGGGTTCGCCCGTTTCAGAACCCCTGCGTGTGATGCAAAATCGATTTAACGTTGTTTGGCAGGAGGTGTTTCTCTCCGCGGTCCAGGCCGGTGGGGTCCGGTTTCCGGATGGGCAAGAAGCTGTTGTTCCCGAAGGGCCCGACGGGGTGATGCTGTCCGCGGATGGGCGGCGGTGGACGGTACGTCAGATCGTGACCCTCGCTTCCCTCATCGAACGGGAAACGCGCCGGGCGGACGAACGCACACGGGTCTCCGCTGTTTATCATAACCGTTTAAAAATCCGCATGCGCTTGGAATGTGATCCCACTGTCCAATACGCTTTAGGGGGATGGAAAAATCCTCTCTATAAAAAAGATATTGAAGTGGATTCCCCCTACAACACGTATCGCCGTTACGGCCTTCCTCCAGGGCCCATCGCTAGTCCAGGTCGGGATTCCTTGACGGCGGCCATGGCCCCTGCCCCTGTGGACTTCCTCTTCTTTGTCTCGGACGGGGAGGGTGGGCATCGATTCTCCACATCCTATGGCGACCATCGTCGCGCGGTCCGCGCGTTTCGACGATTCAAAAAGGAATAAAACCCTGGGTTCACAGATGAATCGTATGCCAATGGGGATAATTCGTCTGTTGCCTGGAGGGGGTTTTGCTTGTCATAATGAACACAGCGAATTCCTCGGTCGCTAACTTTGAGAAAGGGAGATCCTTGTGAGCGTTGTCGTCGTCGGTTCAGTGGCGTTGGATTCGGTCAAAACACCTTTTGGAGAAAGGACGGAAGCTCTGGGGGGCTCGGCGGTCTATTTTTCTTATTCGGCCAGTTTCCATTCGGATATAAAGCTGGTGGGTGTGGTGGGACGTGATTTCCCTTCCCAGCATCTCGATCTGCTCCGCCGCCGGAAAATAAATTTGGAGGGGCTTCAGGTCGTCGACGGGGACACGTTTCGTTGGTCGGGTTTTTACGAATATGATTTGGCGGAGGCCAAAACGCTGGACACGCGTTTAAACGTTTTTGAAAAGTTTGTCCCAAATCTTCCCGAAAGCTATCGATCGGCAGATTGCGTTTTCTTGGCCAATATTGACCCTGATCTTCAATTGCGGGTCTTGCGGCAGGTTCGACGTCCCAAGTTGGTGGCAGCGGACACCATGAATTTGTGGATTTCCACAAAGAAAGAAAAACTCAAAATGTTGTGCAAAGAGATCGATATCCTTATATTGAATGATGGGGAAGCCAGGCAGTTTTCGGGGCGTGCTAGCCTCATTCAAGCGGGTCGGCTTATCCAGTCCTGGGGTCCGAAATATGTGGTCGTCAAAAAAGGGGAACACGGCGTGTTGCTGTTTTCAAAAAAAAATATTTTCAGCGCGCCCGCGTTTCCTCTAGAAGAGGTGTTTGATCCCACGGGGGCGGGGGACACGTTCGCGGGTGGGTTTATAGGGTTCCTCAACAAAAAAAAGAACCGATTGGACGAAGCCACGCTCCACCAAGCCCTTTTCTATGGAACCGTGATGGCCAGTTTTACGGTAGAAAAGTTTTCGCTTGATCGACTCCAAACGGTCCGTCCCGTCGATATCTCTCGCCGCCTTGCCTTGTTGAGGCGGATGTCTCGCCCTTCCGTTATTTAGCGGGAACTTCAAAAACGAACGGGCTGTCGTTGTCCCCGAACGGTGGCCATCGGCTATCCTTGTCGGAAACAAGCGCTTGACCGGGCTTCACGGGCCAATCGATGTTTAAAGTGGGGTCGTTCCAAAGGATTCCGCTTTCGGCCGCCGGGCTGTAGGCGGTCGTGCATTTGTAAAAGAACACAGCGCTTTCGCTCGTCACACAAAACCCGTGAGCAAAACCGGGTGGAATATAGAGGGACCGGGCATTTTCGGAAGAAAGTTCTTCCGCGTGCCATTTTCCGTAAGTCGGCGACCCCTTTCGAAGATCAATGGCAACGTCGAGCACCGTGCCGTGGAAAACACGGACCAGTTTCCCCTGGGCGTGGGGCGGTTTTTGAAAGTGGAGTCCACGCACGGTCCCTCGGCCGGAAGAGCTGACGTTGTCTTGGGCAAACCGCGTGGGCAAGAGCGCGGTGTCGAAATCCGTTTCGTTAAAGCTCTCGAAAAAGGAACCTCGTGAGTCGCGAAACACGCGGGCCTCAACGAGAAAGAGGCCGTTCAGGGGGAGTGGCGTGATGTGCATGGGATTCCTCCGTCTAGGATTTGCGGCGGCCGCAAAAAGGTGCCCGACAAAAAAAACATTAACTTTTTTTGAGAAATAGTTCTTGACACAAATTAGGGCTTGTGTTATATTCCTCCCTGTTGGCGGTGAAATGAAACCGCTGTGCAAAATTTGAAATTCTAATTTTCGGTCCCACCCGAGGATCGAACCCAGAGGATGGAGTCTGGATCCTTTGAAGGGGGCGCTTGCGTCCCTTGGGATTTTTTTTGTATAATCGGGTCGATTTCGTAGTTTTGTTCTTTGACATTTCCAAATAGCCATTCGCGCAGGCGGGTGAGCGCTCCAAGCGAAAGACACTCTAACCAAGAGGGTCCGACGTGGGTGCTTCTCGATGCCGATTGGTATACGACGTTCAGGTGTGAATAAAGCTTGTGCATTATAGTTCAAGCAATTCCACAAGAGCCCTAAACCAAACCTCTAAAGTTTGTTCCCGTCCGCAAGGATTGGACGCAGATCTTACGGAGAGTTTGATCCTGGCTCAGAGTGAACGCTGGCGGCATGCCTAACACATGCAAGTCGAACGAATTTTGACAGTTTATCGTCAGAGTTAGTGGCAAACGGGTGAGTAATACGTGGACAATCTTCCCTCGAGCGGGGAATAACTCCGGGAAACCGGAGCTAATACCGCGTGAGACCACGTCTCGGCATCGAGATGAGGTTAAAGCTCCGCAAGGGGCGCTTGAGGAGGGGTTCACGGCCTATCAGCTAGTTGGCGGGGTTAAAGCCCACCAAGGCTACGACGGGTAACCGGTCTGAAAGGACGGCCGGTCACAATGGCACTGAGACACGGGCCATACTCCTACGGGAGGCAGCAGTGGGGAATTTTGCGCAATGGGGGAAACCCTGACGCAGCAATGCCGCGTGGAGGACGAAGGTCTTCGGATTGTAAACTCCTTTTGTCGGTGAAAAATAGCCCTGTGAAGAACAGGGTTTGATTGTAGCCGGCGAATAAGCCACGGCTAACTTCGTGCCAGCAGCCGCGGTAAGACGAAGGTGGCGAGCGTTACTCGGAATTACTAGGCGTAAAGCGTGGGCAGGCGGCTTGATAAGTCTCTTGTGAAAGCCCTGGGCTTAACCCAGGGAGGCCAAGGGATACTGTCAGGCTTGGATGTGGGAGAGGAGACTGGAATTCCCGGTGTAGCGGTGAAATGCGTTGATATCGGGAGGAACACCAATGGCGAAAGCAAGTCTCTGGACCACCATCGACGCTCATCCACGAAAGCTGGGGGATCAAACAGGATTAGATACCCTGGTAGTCCCAGCCGTAAACGATGCTCATTAGGTATGGGGGGTATCGACCCCTCCCGTGCCGACGCTAACGCATTAAATGAGCCGCCTGGGGAGTACGGCCGCAAGGTTGAAACTCAAAGGAATTGACGGGGGCCCGCACAAGCGGTGGATCATGTGGTTTAATTCGACGCAACGCGAAGAACCTTACCTGGGCTCGAACGGCCGATAGTAGGTCCCTTGAAAAGGGGAACGAACCGTAAAGCCGGTTGTCGGTCGAGGTGCTGCATGGCTGTCGTCAGCTCGTGTCGTGAGATGTTGGGTTAAGTCCCGCAACGAGCGCAACCCCTATCCTATGTTGCCACCCGCGCAAGCGGCGCACTCTTAGGAGACTGCCTCGGATAACGGGGAGGAAGGTGGGGACGACGTCAAGTCCTCATGGCCCTTATGTCCAGGGCGACACACGTGATACAATGGCGACTACAGAGGGATGCGAAATCGCAAGATGGAGCCAACCCCACAAAAGTCGCCCCAGTTCAGATTGTGGGCTGAAACTCGCCCACATGAAGGCGGAATCGCTAGTAATCGCAGATCAGCAGGCTGCGGTGAATACGTTCCCGGGCCTTGTACACACCGCCCGTCACACCACGAAAGTCCGTTGCAACAGAAGTCTTGGCTCTGCCAGGCCCAAGTTGTGATTGGTGATTGGGGTGAAGTCGTAACAAGGTAGCCGTACGGGAACGTGCGGCTGGATCACCTCCTTTCTAAGGAGTATTTCAGGACGCTTCGGCGTCGCTGAAAGAGGTCGATCGTCAGTAGCGCCTTTGGGGCGCTCACCAGCTTGCGAAGTGGCATTTGGAAATGAAATTTTGGAATCACGGGCACCCTTGCGGAGCTATGGGTGTCTGCGGCGCGCGAGAGGCGCGGAAATTCCGCAGGGCGGATAGCTCAGCTGGTTAGAGCACACCCCTGATAAGGGTGAGGCCGGTGGTTCGAGTCCACTTCCGCCCAAGTTTAAGGCGGGGTAAGGATGATGCCGGGGCCTTATTCAAGAGGGCTGCCCTCGTAAGGATACGAGGAATGCCCCAACTATTTAGGGTGAAACTCTTTGTAGGATGGGGCTGTAGCTCAGCTGGGAGAGCGCCTGCTTTGCAAGCAGGAGGCCGTCGGTTCAATCCCGATCAGCTCCACTTTGATCCTGTAAAATCAAATTTTGCAGTTCGCCGGGTTCTGGCAGCATGAAAAGCCACAATCGCAGGCGGTTCTTTGACACACGAATAGGAAAGTCAAGCGTCTAATTGTATGTTGTATCGAGCTTCAAAAAGACGTTAGGACGTTTTATGTCCAAACGCCTTGAGTAGCGCGATGCGACTGAGGATATAAAGATGCGGCTAAGTTACTAAGAGCGCATGGTGGATGCCTTGGCGCCAGAAGTCGATGAAAGACGTGGCCAGCGACGAAACGCTCCGGGGAGGTGCAAGCAACCTTTGATCCGGAGATCTCTGAATGGGGAAACCCTCCGTGGTGACAAATCACGGAACGGCAATGGAAATGCTTTCGGGAAACTGGAAGAGGTACCGTTGTCGAGACAACCCAGGGAAGTGAAACATCTCAGTACCTGGAGGAAAATAAATCAAACGAGATTCCCTCAGTAGTGGCGAGCGAACGGGGAACAGCCTAAACCCATCCTATGGTGGGTGTTGCAGGGCTTGTCCGGTTTAGAGCCGGTGAGTAAAAAATCGCTTCGTTAGTCGAACGTGCCTGGAAAGGCCGACCAAAGAGGGTGAGAGTCCCGTAAACGAAAACGAAGCGGCTCACGACAAGTACCTAAGTAACGCCGAGCACGTGAAATTCGGCGTGAATCCGGGGAGACCACTCTCCAAGGCTAAATACTCTCTGGCGACCGATAGTGCACAAGTACCGCGAGGGAAAGGTGAAAAGGACCCCTGACGGGGAGTGAAAAGAACCTGAAACCGTGCGTTTACAAGCAGACGAAGAGCTATGCCCCGCAAGGGGAATGCTCGACGTCGTGCCTGTTGAAGAATGATCCGGCGAGTTACTGTTGCATGCAAGGTTAAGCACCTTGAAGGTGTGGAGCCGTAGCGAAAGCGAGTCTTAACGGGCGACAAGTATGCAATAGTAGACCCGAAGCCAGTCGATCTAACCCAGGACAGGGTGAAGTCACCTTAAACGGTGATGGAGGCCCGAAGCGTTGACAGTTGAAAATGTCCTGCATGAGCTTGGGTTAGGGGTGAAAGGCCAATCGAGGCTGGTGATAGCTGGTTCTCCCCGAAATAGCTTTAGGGCTAGCGTGGAGTGATGACCGTGTGAGGTAGAGCACTGGATAGTGTAGGGCCGAATACCTCGGTTCCGAATCTAACCAAACTCCGAATACATACGGGAAAACTCTGCAGTCAGTTCACGAGGGCTAAGCTTCGTGCGCAAGAGGGGAACAACCCAGACCGTCGACCTAGGTCCCAAAATTCAGGTTAAGTGGTAAAGGATGTGATTTGACTCAGACAGCGAGGAGGTTGGCTTAGAAGCAGCCATCCTTTAAAGAGTGCGTAACAGCTCACTCGTCAAGTTAAGTCGCGCCGAAAAAGTCCGGGGCTCAAACCTGATACCGCAGTCACGGCTGTACGATGGATTCGTCCATTGTACGGGGTAGGGGAGCGTTCCGTTGTAGGATGAAGGCACACCGATAGGAGTGCTGGACGAAACGGAAGTGAGGATGTCGGAATAAGTAGCGATAAGGTCTGTGAGAATCAGACCCGCCGCAAGCCTAAGGTTTCCTTGTTTAAAGTTCGTCTGAACAGGGTTAGTCGATCCTAAGTCGAGGCCGAAAGGCGTAGATGATGGGCATCAGGTTAATATTCCTGAACCACATTATGTGGGTCACACCGAGGGGGGACGCAGAAAGGTAAGCCGGCCGGTAGAAGGTCACCGGTCCAAGGTGGTAGGGAGGTTCTCCAGGTAAATCCGGGGAGCCGTTCATCCCGAGAACTGAGTGCGAGCGTGTCGCAAGACATGTGAAGCGGCCCAACTACGCTGCCAAGAAAAGCCCCGCGGTTACTGCATAGTGTGTCCGTACCGCAAACCGACACAGGTAGGCGAGGAGAATATCCTCAGGCGCGCGAGCGAACTCTCGCTTAGGAACTCGGCAAACTGGCCCCGTAACTTCGGAAGAAGGGGTGCCCGATGCCTTAACTCCGTACAGGGGAAGGGGTGTTGGGTCTCAGTGAATGGGGAGCCGCGACTGTTTAACAAAAACACAGCACTCTGCTGAAATCTCAAGATGACGTATAGGGTGTGAAGCCTGCCCGGTACCGGAAGGTCATGGGGAGAGGTTAGGAGCCGCAAGGCTCCGAAGCTTTGAACTTAAGCCCCGGTAAACGGCGGCCGTAACTATAACGGTCCTAAGGTAGCGAAATTCCTTGTCGGGTAAGTTCCGACCTGCACGAATGGCTTAACGAAGGCTCCGCTGTCTTGGCGAGAGGCTCGGCGAAATTGTGGTATCCGTGAAGACGCGGATTACCTGCGGTTAGACGAAAAGACCCCGTGGAGCTTTACTGTAACTTGTTATTGCGTTTTGGGATTGGATACGTAGGATAGGTGGGAGCCTTTGATCTCTTGCTTTTGGGCAAGAGGGAGGCGTCCTTGAAATACCACCTTTTCGATTCTGAGACGCTAACCCCGTGCCGTCTATCCGGCCGGGGAACAGTAGCAGGCGGGCAGTTTAACTGGGGCGGTTGCCTCCTAAAGAGTAACGGAGGCGTTCCAAGGTTCTCTCAAGGCGTATAGAAATCGCCTGTCGAGTGCAAGAGCAGAAGAGAGCTTAACTGCGAGGCCTACAAGCCAAGCAGATCGGAAACGAGGATCTAGTGATCCGGTGGTTGATTGTGGGATTGCCATCGCTCAACGGATAAAAGCTACCCCGGGGATAACAGGCTTAACCAACAATAGGCCCCTGTGCGAGTGATTGCGCAGGATAAAAAACTAGGCTTATAACGGTGAAACCCTACTTTCTGAAGTTTAAGAGACAGGCGGATATGGCGCCCGAGGACTATGTCCTCGACAGAAAAGGGCAATACCGTGGGAACTATAGAAGTTTTATAGGTCCTGTAACGACTGTGCCGCGCTAGCAATAGCGTCGCAACGATTTCCTTCGTACGAGGGCTTCGTTCGGCACGACTTTGGCAACTGGCTTAAAATAATCAAGCTAAATTCAGAGCTAAGGTAAGACGCCTAGCCCTCACCTTTGGTGAGGTGATGATATAGTCTGCACCCAATGTAAATTGGGAAATATGTGTATCGGATCCAAGAGCCCATATCGACGATCCGGTTTGGCACCTCGATGTCGGCTCATCGCATCCTCCCGCTGGAGTAGGTGGGAAGGGTTTGGCTGTTCGCCAATTAAAGCGGTACGTGAGCTGGGTTCAGTACGTCGTGAGACAGTACGGTCTCTATCTACCGTAGGCGCAGGACTTTTGAGAGTGAGTTGTCTCTAGTACGAGAGGACCGAGATGAACGCGCCTCTGGCGTACCGGTTGGCCCACCCGGGCCACGGCCGGATAACTACTGCGCGGACGGGATAAACGCTGAAAGCATCTAAGCGTGAAGCCCACCTCAAGATGAGAAGTCCCTGTTCCCTTGTGGAACCTAAAGGCCTCCAATAGACTATTGGATTGATCGGTGGGGTGTGGAAGCGGGGTAACCCGTGGAGCTAACCCATACGAATCGGCCGTGAGACTTAGTCGCATCTTTATATCTAGCAATAACCGCTTGACTTTCCTATTGGTGAGTTGAAGAAGTTTGGGAGCAGAATTCCCGGTGCTTCTCGTAGTGGGGCCACACCCGTTCCCATTCCGAACACGGCCGTTAAGCCCATTCACGCCGATGGTACTTGGACCGCAAGGTCCTGGGAGAGTAGGTCGGTGCCGGGAACTGTGCTCCTAAACATTGCAAAAATAATTGAAATTTAATACAATTTATCCCATGCGAGAATAAAATCTCGTTACGATAATAGCGGCAAAGACCGTAGGGGCCTCAAATCCGATGGTTTTCGAAGAGGATGACCGGCTCAATTGACTCGACCAACGGGTCTCCCTACCGAGGCGCGATGGAGAAAACACTCTTCACCGTCCGGGGGGTGTTTTTTTAATTTCAGAGGTCAAAATGCCTAGTTTGAGAAAAGACAGAGAAGCAGCAGTAGACACTCTTACGAAAGAGTTTGAGGGCCTTCAAGGGCTCGTTGTTGCGGATTACGTAGGTGTAAAGACGCAAGAACTTAACGAACTTCGTGGGAAGCTAAAACCATTAAACGCTCGATGCCAAATTGTTAAGAATAGGTTAGCGAAGATTGCGCTTAAAAACAAAGGCATCGATGGGGAATTTGGCGATTTTTTTAAAGGGCAATCGGCGCTCATTATTCATAAAGGCGATGCCTTTGCCGGTTTGAAGGTAATTGTGGACTTTGAAAAAAGCCACGCGAACATGAAAGTTCGGGCGGGATACATAGATGGCAAAATTATAAAATCGGCTGATCTGAAAGTGGTTGCTTCTCTCCCACCTCGGTCTATTCTGCTTTCACAACTTTTAGCCCGTCTTCAAGGACCTGTTACACAATTGGCTGGCGTGTTGACTGCCGATCTTCGAAATCTGGCCAGCGTGTTGGAACAGGTGGCTAAAAAGATAGAAAAAGCCGGATCTGTTTAATATTTAGGGACATTTTGTCCCTTGGGGCGACTGCCCTCTCGGAGGAAATATGTCGAAGTGCACAGCAGAAGATGTGATGGAATCGATTGATTCATGGACAATTCTGGACGTACATAAGCTCGTCAAGGGCTTGGAAGAAAAATATGGAATTTCGGCTGCTCCCGCTGTCGTTGTTGGTGGCGCCGTGTCCGCAGGTGCTGCGGCTCCCGCGGCAGAAGAGAAGACAAGTTTTGCTGTCGTTCTTCAAGGCGCAGGTCAACAAAAAATCAACGTCATCAAGGTCGTTCGTGAGTTGACGGGATTGGGCCTCAAAGAAGCAAAGGATTTAGTGGAAGCCGCTCCCAAGAACGTCAAAGACGGTCTTTCAAAAGATGCCGCTGAAGAAATGAAGAAAAAATTAGCGGACGTTGGGGCCACTGTCGAAGTTAAATAAATTACCGAGGCACCACTTGCTCCTTTGCGTCCAGGGGCCAGAGAAAATATCTGGGTGACCATAAACCGTTCCTAATTTATTCGCGCTGTAAGGAGAACCGGGTAATCCTCATATGAAAAAGCTGTCTTTTGCTCGTATTCATCCGTCCATCGAATTGCCACCGCTGCTGGAAATGCAGACACGTTCCTATGAAGAATTTCTTCAATCGGATGTGCCGCCCTCTGAGCGGAAGATCCAAGGCTTGCAGGCTGCCTTTATGGACGTATTTCCTATTACGAGCACCGATGAGGTGTTGTCTCTCGAGTTCATGCATTATACTTTAGGACAACCGCGGTATTCTGTGAATGAAGCCCTTTCAAAAGATGCAAACCACTCCGTGCAATTGCGCGCGTGGTTGCGGTTGGTTCAAAAGCAACCGGGGGGGAAACCTAAAGTTCTGACCGAACAGGAAGTCTATTTCTGTGACCTCCCTCTCATGACAGGCCCGGCCACGTTCGTGATCAACGGAGTTGAGCGGGTGGTTGTCAGTCAGCTGCACCGCTCGCCCGGGGTTATATTTGAAGAAGATGAAGAAAAAAAGATCTCTTCATACGGCAAGCGACTTTTCTTCGCACGCCTGATCCCTTACCGCGGTGCATGGGTTGAATTTGAATTTGATTTAAACAACGCGATATTTGTTCGGATTGACAAAAAAAGGAAACTTCCAGCGACCACTATTCTCCGGGCCATGGGAATTGAATCGGATGCGGAAATCCTTTCTCTCTTTTATGAAACGGAAACGCTTTCTTTGGCCGATCGTCAGCCCGAAGATGTTGTGGGAAAAATTGTGGCACGAGATTGTGTTGACACAACGACGGGCGAAGTGGTTATGGAAGCGAACAAAGAAATCACTCGGGAAGCTTTTATTCGCCTTCAGGACAGGAAAGTGCGCTCGATTGACGTATTGCAGTCGGATCCTCAGGTGAACGACGTTGCCATTCGAAACACCCTTTTAAAAGACAACATCAAGACAAGAAAAGAGGCCATTCAAGCCATCTATAGGGTGGTGCGTGCTCAGGAATTTATTGTTCCGGAGCAGGCTGAAAGCTATTTGGACAATATGTTGTTTAAATCCATCCGGAAGTATGACCTGACAAAAGTAGGTCGATTTAAAATCAATCGGAAATTAATGCCCTTCTTCGAAGCGTTGGCGGAACGGAAAGACATTAAATTTGAAGCTCCGAATGATCGCCGACGGACGCTTGCGCGTGAAGACATCATTGCAACTCTCCAATACCTTATTCTTCTTAACAATGAGGCGGCTCATCAAGAATTTGGCAAGGTATCGGTGAAAGTAGAGATTGATGATATCGACCATTTAGGAAATCGCCGAATTCGGTCCGTGGGTGAACTCCTGGAGAATCAGGTGCGTGCGGCCCTTGCCCAAATGGCACGGTTGGTCCGTGAACGGATGAACGTCCAGGAAAACAATCAGCTTACGCCGCGGACGCTCGTTAACGCATCGGCGGTTGTGGCGTCGGTTCGTCGTTTCTTTGGTTCTTCTCAATTGTCCCAATTCATGGATCAAACAAATCCATTGGCAGAAATGACCCACAAGCGGCGATTGTCGGCTCTTGGGCCTGGAGGGTTGAACCGTAAGCGTGCGGGTTTTGAGGTTCGAGACGTTCATCACACCCATTACGGGCGACTGTGTCCGATCGAAACGCCGGAAGGTCCAAACATCGGATTAATCACTTCCTTGGCGTGTTACGCGCGTATCAACCAATATGGTCTTATTGAGACCCCTTATAAGAAAGTTGAAAAGGGACGTGTTACCGATGAAATTGAGTATTTAACGGCCGATAAAGAAGACAGTTATGTCATTGCCCAGGCGAACGCTCCAGTGGACAAGAACAATCGATTTTTAAATGAAGTGGTCGCGTGTCGCCATAAAGGAGATTTTCCACAAAAAACGGCTGACGAAATCGACTACATGGATATTTCTCCTGTTCAAGTGGTATCCACCTCAGCGGCACTGATCCCGTTTCTTGAACATGACGATGCGAACCGCGCTTTGATGGGGTCTAACATGCAGCGCCAAGCGGTTCCCTTATTATTCCCTGTTCGTCCCTTGGTGGGGACAGGGATTGAGGAGCGTGTCGCTCGCGATTCTGGTGCTGTTGAGATTTGCAAGCGGGGGGGAGTTGTGCTCTCGGCCTCGAGCGATCAGGTGGCTGTTTATGTGGAAGAAGGAAAAGGCGGGGTGGATTTGTATCCCCTCCGTAAGTATGTCCGGTCGAACCAGGACACATGCTTGAATCAAGTCCCTTGTGTGAAACAATTTGATCGGGTAAAAAAAGGCCAAGTTTTAGCGGATGGGCCGGGAACACAAGGTGGAGAGTTGGCCCTCGGCCGAAATCTCCTTGTGGCCTTTATGCCTTGGGAAGGGTATAACTTCGAAGACGCAATTCTCCTTTCTGAAAGATTGGTGCGAGATGATGTTTTTACTTCTATTCACGTGTCGGAGTTTCAAGTGGAAGCTCGCGATACAAAAATGGGGGCAGAAGAAATTACCCGAGATATCCCGAACGTTGGAGCGGAGTCCTTGGCCAACTTAGATGAAACGGGGATCATTCGTGTGGGTGCCGAAGTGGCTCCTGGAGATATTTTGGTTGGAAAAGTTGCCCCGAAGGGTGACCAGCAAACCACTCCTGAGGAGCGATTGCTTAAAGTTATTTTCGGGAAAAAAGCGGAAGATGTGATGGATTCTTCTTTGCGCGTTCCGCCGGGCGTCACGGGAAAGATTTTGGCCACAAAAATATTTATTCGCAAAGAAAAAATGGCTAAAAAAGATGAAAATAAAAAAATAAAAGAAATCGACAGCGAGCTTGAATCTAAAATTGAATCCCTTCGCGCGGACCGCAAAGCACAACTTCTGGATGTGCAGGAACGCCAGGAGGCGGGTGCGTTATCGAAAAGCGAAGCGGTGGAAGAAAAGAAAATGTTTGAGGGGCTTGCCGATCGATTGATCGATGAAGCGAAGAGCCGTGCCGCCCGGGAAAAAGAAAATTTCAAAATGGGCGACGAAATGCCCGTGACCGTTAACCGTGTGGTCAAGGTCTACATAGCGTCAAAACGAAAAACCCAAGTGGGAGATAAATTGGCGGGTCGGCACGGGAACAAGGGTGTGGTGGCAAAGATAGTTCCCCCGGAAGACATGCCCTATATGCCAGACGGAACACCGATTGACGTGGTTCTCTCTCCTCTTGGGGTGCCATCCCGAATGAACGTGGGCCAACTTCTCGAAACAACATTGGGGTGGGCTTCCCATATCTTAGGTGTGGAATCCGCGACGCCTGTGTTTGATGGGGCGAAAGAAGAACAAGTTTACGAATTAATGCGAGAAGCAAAGAAAAAATTACTTGAAAATGGATGGAAAGAGGAATGGCTCCCAAGCGACGACGGACGAATTTCATTAAGGGATGGTCGGACGGGAGAACTTTTTGCCAACAAGGTGACTGTGGGCTACATGTATATCCTCAAGCTCGCCCATTTGGTGGAAGACAAAATTCACGCCCGTTCCACTGGCCCTTACTCTCTCATCACTCGTCAACCTTTGGGGGGTAAGGCTCAATTTGGTGGACAACGCTTTGGGGAAATGGAAGTGTGGGCTGTCGAAGGGTATGGGGCAAGCCACACGTTACAAGAATTTTTAACCGTTAAGTCGGACGATGTGCAAGGCCGAACAAAAATGTACGAAGCGATTATCCGCGGTGATGTTGTGACGGAACCGGGCGTTCCTGAAAGTTTCCGCGTTTTGGTTCGAGAGCTTCAGTCGTTGGGATTGAGTGTGGATTTATTAAAGGCGGGGGAAGTCGCGGAGCCTTTGGGTGATGCGAAGAGTCCCGTAAATGAAGAAGCCGCCGTGGCGAAGGAGTAGCCGGTGTCAACTATTTTTGCGGAACGAAAAAAAGAAGTCAAAAAGAAAATCCCGGGAGGGATAAGTTTTACCGGGTTTGACTCTATCCGTGTGACCATCGCTTCGGCGGAACAAGTGCTGTCCTGGACGTTTGGGGAAGTGCGTAAGCCTGAGACCATTAACTACCGCACGTTTAAGCCGGAGAGAGACGGTTTGTTTTGTGAGCGAATCTTCGGACCCGTTCGCGATTGGGAATGCAATTGCGGAAAGTATAAGTTCATCAAGTACAAGGGCGTTGTTTGTGACCGCTGTGGAGTGGAAGTCACCGAATCGAAAGTACGCCGTGAGCGCATGGGTCACATTGAACTTGCTGTTCCTGTTGCGCACATCTGGTTTTTAAGAAAATCCCCATCCCGGATGGGGACACTCCTTAACCTGAAGCTTTCTGATATTGAAAAAGTCGTTTACTACGCGCGTCATATTGTGCTTGGCGAATGGAAAGACGCTGACGGAAAGGTAAAATATAAGGCACGTCAACTCCTTTCCATTGAAGAACTTCATAAGGCGAAGGAAGAAACAAAAGGCAAAGTGTCCGTTGGCATTGGAGCAGGGGCGATCCGCCAGTTGCTTGAACAAATCGATCCTAAGGCAGAGTCTATCGAAGTTCGGACTCAACTGAAGGTGGCAAATTCCGAAGCAGAAAAAACTCGGTTGATTAAACGCTTGCGTGTCCTTGAAGGGTTTGTTCGTTCCGGTACTCGGCCCGAAAATATGGTGATGACGGTTCTTCCGGTTATTCCACCGGACCTCCGTCCTTTAGTGCCTTTGGAAGGGGGTCGATTTGCGACCTCGGATTTGAACGATCTTTACCGCCGGATTATTAACCGGAACAATCGGCTGAAGCACATCGAAGGCCTCCGGGCTCCGGAGGTGATGGTCCACAATGAGAAGCGTCTTCTTCAGGAAGCGGTGGATGCCTTGCTGGAGAATGGGGTACATGGGAAAGTCGTCGTTGGGGCTGGAAATAGGCCGCTGAAGTCCCTGTCGGATATCTTAAAGGGAAAACAGGGGCGGTTCCGTCAAAATCTTCTTGGAAAGCGCGTGGACTATTCCGGACGGTCGGTTATTGTGGTAGGTCCAAACTTAAAATTACACCAGTGCGGATTACCGAAGGAAATGGCCTTAGAGCTTTTTAAACCCTTTATTATTCATGAACTCATGAAACGTGAAAGTTGCACGCTCCGGGCGGCAAAACGAATGTTGGAGCGAGTAAAACCAGAAGTGTGGGATATCCTCGAGCAGGTCACGCGGAACCATCCTATTCTTTTGAACCGAGCTCCGACCCTGCACCGTTTGGGTATTCAAGCTTTTGAGCCTGTCCTTATTGAAGGGAAGGCGATCCAGCTTCATCCTTTAACGTGCGCGGCCTTTAACGCTGATTTTGACGGTGACCAGATGGCTGTTCACGTGCCCTTGTCGTTGGAAGCGCAATTGGAAGCACGGTTGTTGATGATGGCGACCAATAATATTTTGTCTCCGGCCTCCGGTCGTCCTATCGCCGTTCCTGCGCAGGATATGGTATTGGGGTGCGCCTACTTAACAAAAGAAAAATTAGGCGTGCCCGGGGAAGGAAGGATCTTTGGAAGTTGCGATGAAGTCGTTTCGGTCCATCAAGTCGGCCAAGGGCAGATTGATCTTCACGCTCGAATTAAGGTGTTGGGTGTGACGTCCCTCATGGAAGAAGGGCTTTCCGATAAGGAGATTCACAGCGCGGTTAAGTGGAAAAGCTATACGACGGTTGGTCGGGTGATCTTTAACAGTGTTGTCCCGCAAGAATTGGGATTTGTCAATACGTCAGTGACCAAAAAAGAATTGGTTTCTTTGGTGGACCGGTGTTACCGAGAGCTGGGTGTGAACCGAACCGTGACGTTCCTTGATGAGATTAAACGTCTTGGATTTCGTTTCGCCACTGTGGCGGGACTGTCTATTTCACTATCGGAAATGCACATCCCGAAACTCAAAGACGAGTTGGTTAAAAAAGCCAAACACGAAATTAAGGAAATTGAAAAACAATCGAAAGCGGGTGTGATCACCGACTCGGAGCGTTACAACAAGATCATTGATCTTTGGACTCATGTGACGGATCAGATCGCCGATGTCATGTTTGATGAAATGAAAAAAACTGAACAAGCGGTGTACAACCCTAAAGAAGCCAAATTCAATTCTGTTTATATGATGGCGGATTCTGGCGCACGAGGCAGCCGCCAGCAAATTCGCCAGTTGGCGGGTATGCGTGGATTGATGCAAAAACCGCAGAAAAAAATTACGGGTGCCGTTGGGGAAATTATCGAATCTCCGATCATTTCAAATTTCCGCGAGGGGCTGACCGTTTTGGAATACTTTATCTCGACCCACGGAGGTCGTAAGGGGTTGGCGGACACCGCGCTGAAAACGGCGGACGCGGGGTACTTGACGCGTCGATTGGTAGACGTGGCTCATGATATCGTGGTTTATTCGGAAGACTGTGGCACGATTAACGGCATTCGGATTGGGACGATTCGATCGGGTGACGACATTATCGAGCCGTTGGAAGAGCGGTTGGTGGGGCGATTCACTTTGGACAATGTGGTGGATCCTACCACCGATGATTTGCTTGTGAAATCAGGAGAAATGATTACAGTTCCTCAGGCCAAAAAAGTAGCTGCAGCGGGAATCGATCGCATTCGAATTCGTTCTGTTTTGACCTGCGAAGCCGTGTATGGAGTGTGCGCGAAGTGTTACGGACTCAATTTGGCCAACGGACGCCGAGTGGAAGTCGGGGAAGCTGTGGGTGTGATCGCGGCCCAGTCCATCGGAGAGCCGGGAACTCAGTTAACCCTTCGAACCTTCCACATCGGCGGTACGGCGAGCCGCGTCATTCAAAAGTCGCAAATTTCTGCCGAAAAAGGCGGGACGGTTAAGTTTATGAATTTGCGGACAATCAAGAACCGAGACGGTGTTCTTGTTTCCGTCTCGCGCAACGGGGTGTTGGCTTTGCGTGAAGCGGGCGGACAGGAAAAAGAACATTACGATATCCCTTATGGCGCTCGGATCCGTGTGCCCGAAAACTACAAAGCCGAAGCGGGAGAAATTCTTGCTCAATGGGATCCTTATTCTCTACCCATTATTTCCGAATATGAAGGTGTGGTGAAACTTCAGGATGTTGTTGACGGGATCACCATGCATGAAGAAAAAAACCGGATTACAGGTCTTATCGAGCGGGTGATTATCGAACATCGGGCGGAGCAACTTCAGCCCCAAGTCATCGTCAATGAGGGTGGAAAACGTAAGGCGGGTTATCCTCTCCCGGTGGACACGAATATGGTTGTCCATAACGGGGACAAGGTGGAACCCGGCGATGTTTTGGCCAAGATTCCTCAAGAAGTTTCAAAAAGCAAAGATATTACGGGAGGATTGCCTCGCGTTGCTGAACTTTTTGAGGCGAGAAAACCCCGAAACTCAGCGGTCACGTCGGAAATCGATGGAATGGTGAAATTAGGCCAAACAGCCCGAGGCACCATGAAAGTGACAGTGACCAACGAAGATACCGGGTTGGCGCGAGATTACAATATCCCCCAGGGAAAACATTTGGTCGTTTACGAAGGCGATCGCGTGGGGGTGGGAGAACCCTTAACGGATGGAGCGGTAAACCCCCATGATATTCTTCGAGTGCGCGGGGCTAAGGAAGTTCAAGAATTTTTGGTGAACGAGATTCAGGAAGTATACCGCCTTCAAGGGGTCGGCATGAACGACAAGCACATTGAGGTTATTGTGCGGCAGATGTTGTCCAACGTGCAGATCACCAAGTCGGGTGGGACGGATTTCTTGATGGGAGAAGTCATTTCGAAAATCAGATTCAATAAAGAAAACAAGCGTGTGCAAGAGTCCGGGGGAGAGTCCGCGGAAGCGCAGCCTGTTCTTCTTGGAATCACAAAGGCGTCATTGTCATCGGATTCCTTTATCTCGGCGGCGTCTTTCCAAGAAACAACACGGGTTCTCACGGACGCCGCTTCTACGGGGCAATCCGATCCTCTGCGCGGGTTAAAAGAAAATGTCATTATTGGGCATCTGATCCCGACAGGGTCCGGTCTCTATGACCGTGAGCGCCTCAAAAAATCCAAACTGTTCGCCGAGAAGGCTGGCTAGGAGATTTAGAATGCCAACAACAAGTCAATTGGTAAGAATGGGCCGAGAACCGATGATTTTCAAAACAAAGGCACCGGCGCTCCGCTCTTCTCCTCAACGTCGAGGTGTATGCACGCGTGTTTACACGACGACACCCAAAAAACCCAACTCGGCTTTGCGGAAAGTCGCACGGGTCAAGCTCTCAACAGGAATGGAAGTCTCGGCGTATATCCCTGGGGTCGGGCACAATCTTCAAGAACATTCCATTGTCCTGGTCCGTGGTGGGAAAGTGAAAGATTTGCCTGGGGTTCGATATCACATCGTCAGAGGCCCCCTGGATGCCACGGGAGTTACGGATCGAAAGCAAGGGCGCTCCAAGTATGGCGCCAAGCGGCCAAAATCCGCTGATAAAAAATAAAGAGAAGGTAACGCAATGCCTCGTAAAGCTCTAAAACCAAGGGAAAAACGTGGAATTCCCGATCCGGATTTCAAGTTCAGTTCGGTTCTGGCCGCTCGATTTATTGGACGTGTCAATTTTATGGGAAAAAAAGTCACCGCGGAAAAAATATTTTACGGTGCCATGGATCAAGTTAAAGAGAAAACGGGAGAGGACGCTATGACCGTTTTCAATCGGGCGATCGAAAACGCTCGGCCCCTCTTGGAAGTCCGACCCCGTCGGGTAGGCGGGGCCACGTATCAGGTTCCAAACGAAGTTCGACCTGAGCGTGGGCAGACGATTGCGTTTAAGTGGATTCTTCAGGTCGCTCGTGGGAAGTCGGGGAAGCCCATGGCGAACCGCTTAGCGGAAGAAATTCTTCTCTGTGCTAAGAAAGAGGGGCCTGTCATGAAAAAACGCGAAGATTCCCACAAGATGGCTGAGGCCAATCAGGCCTTTGCTCACTACCGCTGGTAGAAAAGGATTTAAGACATATTATGCCACGAGAATTTAATTTAAACAAAGTTCGAAATATTGGGATCACCGCGCACATTGATGCGGGGAAGACAACAACGACAGAACGAGTACTGTATTACGCTGGTCGAATCCATAAAATAGGCGAAGTCCATGATGGGAATACAACCATGGACTGGATGGCACAAGAGCGGGAGCGTGGTATTACCATTACTTCAGCGGCCACGTATTGCCGCTGGCGTGACTGTCAGATCAACATCATTGACACGCCAGGTCACATCGATTTTACCGCTGAAGTGAACCGATCCCTCCGCGTGTTGGATGGCGCCGTGGTTTTGCTGGATGGGTCGCAAGGGGTGGAACCCCAATCGGAGACCAATTGGCGCTTGGCGGACCAGTATCATGTTCCCCGAATGATTTTTGCCAATAAAATGGATAAGGTCGGTGCGGATTTTTACGATTGCGTTAAATCCGTAACCGAAAAGCTTGGCGTCCAGGGTGTCCCCATTCAACTGCCGATTGGAGCGGAATCGTCTTTTAAAGGGATCGTTGATTTGGTTGAGATGAACGCCCTTGTTTGGGATGGGGAAGAATTGGGAGCGACTTTTTCAGTGGTCGACATCCCTGCCGATTTAAAAGAAAAAGCGGCCAAATTCAGAGAAGGAATGGTTGAAGCTTTGGCCGATCATGACGATACGCTGGCCGCGCAATTTTTGGAAGGGAAAGCGGTGTCCAAAGAAGAAATAAAGCGTGTTTTGCGGAAAGCCACCATTTCAGGAAAATTTTTTCCGATGATGTGCGGGTCTTCCTTTAAAAACAAAGGCGTTCAGCCTATGTTGGATGCGGTGTGCGATTATCTTCCGTCTCCCTTGGACGTTCCCCCAACGAAAGGACTCGAGGTGGGTGGGGAAGGGGAATTGATTCGCGAAACAAAGGATGACGCGCCCTTTTCCGCATTAGCTTTTAAGATCCAGAGTGATCCTCATGTTGGAAAAGTTACCTATTTCAGGGTATATTCAGGGAAAATAGCCTCTGGGTCTTATGTGTTTAATTCGAACACAGGCAACCGAGAGCGGTTGGGTCGAATTCTTCGGATGCACGCCAACAAACGGGAAGAAGTTGCTGAAGTCTATGCGGGAGAAATCGCGGCGGGAGTGGGGTTGAAATCTGTTATTACAGGCCAAACTCTTTGCGATGAAGAGGCTCCGATCATTCTCGAATCGATGAAATTCCCCGAACCGGTTATTTCCGTGGCGATTGAGCCAAAATCCAAAGCGGACGAAGAAAAGATGGGTATTGCTCTCAATCGGTTAGCGGAAGAAGATCCCACGTTCCGTGTACGAACGGATATTGAAACAAACCAAACAATTATTGCAGGGATGGGAGAACTTCATCTGGATATACTGGTGGACCGGATGAAGCGCGAGTTCGGTGTTCAGGCGAATGTGGGACAACCCCAGGTCGCTTATCGCGAAACCTTCCGGAAAAAAGTGGAGTCGGAGGGTAAATACATTAAACAAACAGGTGGACGCGGTCAATACGGCCACGTCTGGTTGGAGCTTGAGCCGTTGCCTCCCGCTTCTGGATTTGAATTTGTTGATAAAATTAAGGGGGGGCGAGTTCCCCGAGAATACATTCCTGCTGTGGAGAAGGGGTTAAGGGAGTCCATGGAGTCAGGGCCTTTGGCAGGGTATCCCATGGTGGATTTCCGGGCCACTTTGACGGATGGAAGCTTTCATGAAGTGGATTCCAACGAAATGGCATTCAAAATTGCGGCGTCACTGGCGTTGAAAGACGGTGTTCGTCGGGCTGGAGCGGTTTTGATGGAGCCCATCATGCGAATCGATGTGACAACGCCCAAAGATTATTTGGGAGATGTTATGGGTGATTTGATGCGGCGGCGTGGAAAAATTGAAAGTCAAGACAACAAAGGAAACGTGACCATTATTCATGGAAATGTGCCTTTGAAAGAAATGTTCGGCTACGCGACGACCTTGAGATCTCTTTCTCAAGGTCGGGCGAGCTACAGCATGGAGCCAAGTCATTACGAAGAGGCCCCGCGCAATATTCAAGAAGAGATCGTACAGAAATACCAGGGCGCTGTCGCTGCTGGACGCTGACGAGTCAAAAACCGGTTCGAACCGATAACGAAGGAGAATAAAAATGGCAAAACCCAAGTTTGAGCGCACAAAACCCCACGTGAACGTGGGGACGATCGGACACGTGGACCACGGGAAGACGACCTTGACGGCGTCGATCCTGCAAGTTTTGGCGAAGCAGGGGAAGGCGCAGGTGAAGTCTTATCAGGATATCGCGAAAGGCGGGACGGTGCGAGACGATTCGAAGATCGTGACGATCGCGGTGTCGCACGTGGAGTATGAGTCGGAAAAGCGTCACTACGCCCATATCGACTGCC
>JAEURZ010000014.1:0-283 GCA_016788905.1 Elusimicrobiota bacterium | reverse complement strand
ATTAAGAACATGATCACGGGCTCGGCGCAGATGGATGGAGCGATTTTGGTGGTATCAGCGGCGGACGGCCCCATGCCTCAGACGCGAGAACACGTTTTGCTGGCGCGCCAGGTGAACGTTCCGAACCTGGTGGTGTTCTTAAACAAAGTGGATTTGGTGGATGATCCTGAACTGTTGGACCTGGTGGAGATCGAAGTCCGAGACCTCTTGAAGAAGTATGAGTTCCCTGGGGACACCATTCCTGTGATTCGCGGGTCCAGCATGAAGGCGATGCAGGGGGACA
>JAEURZ010000013.1 GCA_016788905.1 Elusimicrobiota bacterium | reverse complement strand
GTTTGTAGGGTTTCATACCTGCCTATTTTAGCGCAGGTCTTCATATCTGCTTGGTGCAATGGCACTTTGAACTCACGTGCCCGGAAATGCTAGCAAAAAATCTCGTAAATAAGTTTAAAACGCCATTGAAAATTACTCTTTCGACCTTGGGGAATGCGCGTTGATGATTTGCCGGAGCACGGCGGGGAGGATTCCTCCGTGGGCGAGATAATCCACTTCGACGGGGGCGTCGACGCGCGCGAGGGCGTAAAAGTGGAGGATGGATCCGTCCTCTCTTTGGGTGGAAATCTTGAGTTCTTTCCGGGGCGTTAGGTTTTCAATCCCTTCGATGGCGAAGGTTTCTTTTCCCGTCAGTCCTAAACTTTCGCGGGTTTCCCCCGGTTTGAATTGGAGGGGGAGGACGCCCATGCCCACCAGGTTCGAACGGTGGATCCGTTCGTAACTTTCGGCGATGACCACGCGAACGCCCAGGAGTCGTGTTCCTTTGGCCGCCCAGTCTCGGGACGAGCCTGAACCATACTCTTTCCCCGCAATAACGATAAGCGGGACCTGGTCCTTTGCGTAGCGGAGGGAAGCGTCGAAAATGGACATTCTCTCTTCCGACGGAATATGGACCGTCACTCCACCTTCCACGCCGGGAACCAAATGATTTTTAAGCCGAATGTTGGCGAAGGTCCCTCGGATCATGACCTCGTGGTTGCCTCGTCGGGCCCCATACGAGTTGAAGTCTTTTTTTGTGACACCCTGAGCCATGAGATAGAGACCCGCGGGACTCTCTTCTCCAATGGACCCGGCGGGGGAGATGTGGTCTGTGGTCACAGAATCCCCCAACACCGCCAAGGCACGTGCGCCATGAATGTCCGTCAGGACGCCAGGTTCTAATCCCATCCCATCGAAATAGGGGGGATTTTTAATATAGGTGGAGGAGGGGTCCCAGGTGTATTGGCTTCCTTCGGGAGCGACAAGGGCGTTCCAATTGTCATCGCCTTGCGCCGCGGCTTCATAGCGCGTTTTAAACATTTCCGACCGAAGGGCCTTTTTTACGGTGTCCCGCACTTCCTCCGCGGTTGGCCAGATGTCTTTTAAATAAACGGGTCCATTCGAACCGTGTCCCAGGGGTTCCGTGGTGAGATCCAGGTCCATCCGACCGGCCAGGGCGTAGGCCACCACGAGGGGGGGCGACGCCAGGTAGTTGGCTTTCACATGGGGATTGATTCGCCCTTCGAAATTTCGGTTTCCAGACAAAACGGCCGCAGCAACAAGATTCCCTTCTTTAATGGCTTTCGAAACAGGTTCCGGGAGTGGTCCGCTGTTTCCAATGCAGGTCGTACAGCCATACCCCACCAGATGGAAATTGAGTTTTTCTAAATAAGGTGTCAGGCCGGCGGCGTCCATATAATCCGTGACCACACGCGACCCTGGGGCCAGGCTTGTTTTGACGTGCGGGGCCACCTGGAGACCCTTGTTCACCGCTTTCTTGGCCAATAGACCGGCCGAGATCATCACCGAAGGGTTTGAGGTGTTCGTGCAACTGGTGATGGCCGCCAAGACCACGCTGCCGTGGGTCAAAACGGTCTGATGTCCGTTCAGGTGGACAGGGACTTCCTTTTTCAGTGCCGAGGCGGGAAGTTCAAAACCCCGTTCCTTGACCGGAGCGGCAAGTGCCTTCAAAAACGAAGACTTGGATTCATTGAGCGGTACCCTGTCCTGGGGCCTTTTCGGGCCCGCCAAGGAGGGAACGATAGAACGGAGGTCAAGCTCCAACACCTGCGTGTAGGCAGGGGTGGGGGTCGTGTCGGTGCGGAAAAGGCCTTGGGCTTTGCAATAGGTTTCCACCAGCTGGATATGTTCTTCCGATCGACCGGTGAGTCGGAGATAAGCCAACGTTTCGCTGTCCACCGGAAAGAAACCCGCGGTGGCGCCGTATTCCGGGGCCATGTTGGCGATGGTGGCCCGGTCGGGAAGGGAAAGTTCCGATAGCCCTGGGCCGAAAAATTCGACAAATTTTCCGACCACGTTCATCTTTCGCAAGAGTTGGGTGACGGTGAGAACGGCGTCGGTGGCGGTGGATCCTGGGGGGAGACGCCCCTCAATTTTCACCCCCACGACTTCTGGAATGAGCAGGGACATGGGTTGTCCTAATAAAGCGGCCTCGGCTTCGATCCCTCCCACTCCCCATCCCAAAACGCCAAGTCCATTGATCATGGTGGTGTGGGAATCGGTCCCGATGACCGTGTCGAAATGGGCCACAGGGGTCTCTCCCTGTCGATCCACGGCAACGACGGAGGCGAGGTATTCCAGGTTCACCTGATGGACAATCCCAGTGTCGGGGGGAACGGTGCGGAAATTGCGGAGGGCTTTTTGACCCCATTTCAAAAAGGTATACCGTTCTCGGTTTCGGGAATACTCCATCTCCGCATTTTTTTGAAAGGAGTCGGGGGATCCGAAGTGGTCCACCTGAACCGAATGGTCGATCACCAGATCCACGGGGAACAGGGGGTTAATTCGGTCCGGGGCTACGCCGAATTTTTGCGCGGCGTCCCGCATGGCGGCCAGGTCGACCACCACAGGGACCCCCGTGAAATCCTGAAGCAAGACACGGGAAGCGATAAAGGGGATTTCTTTTGCGGGGAGGTTTTTCGGTGTCCAGCGGGCCAAGGATTCCACGTCGCTTTTTGTGACCAGGCGTCCATCTTCCGTGCGAAGGAGATCTTCTAACAGGACGCGAATGGAGTAGGGCAACGCGTTGAGGGAGATCCCCAACCGGGATCCCAGGGCGGGGAGAGAAAAATGCATGAAAGAGGGCTGGCCGGGAAGTGTCGCACGAGTGTCAAAACTGTTGAGAGCGTTGGATGGCATAGGGGAAAACTCCGTTAAAAAGATTATATCCAAGATCATTCTACTAAAACCAATCGATTTCTTTTTGAATGCCCATCCCCAAAAAATCAGGTAGAATCTCTCCGCGGCCGTCCCTTGCGGTGTCGACACCTTTTTTATTGAGAGATTGCTATGGAAAGACAAGACGAACCCCTTCCGGTTACTGAAGAAGAAGTGAAACCGTCCCTTGGACAAAGAATAATCAAAGCCGTTCTCCTGTGGGGTTTCCTCTTTGTGTTGATGGGGGGTCTTCTGGCCGGTCTCTGGAGTTGGGGATCCCTTCATTTCGTTTTTTCGACGGGAGAGCGGGCGGGTTTTGTTCAAAAATTTTCGAAGAAGGGATGGATATTTAAAACCTGGGAAGGTGAATTGAGCATGGTGAACCTGCCCGGGGCGGTCCCGGAAATTTTTAAATTTACGGTTCGCGATGAAAAGGTAGTCCCTTTGATTGAAGACACGATGGGTCGCCGGGTGGTTTTGACCTACAACCAGCACCGAGGGGTCCCCCCCGAAATTTTCGGGGAGACCGCCTATTTCGTTTTTCGAGTTCGAGGGGTTAAAGAGGAAGAGGGGGAGACGTCCTCTTTTCTTCCGACAACGCCTTCAAACCCCATCCCCTAGCCATGAAGCAAGAAAGTGTGCTAAAATCCCGTCGCTCAAAGAACTTCGGCATCGAACTCCATTGACAGCTCTCAGCGTTCTCATTCTTGCGGCCGGGGAAGGAACCCGGATGAAGTCCGATGTGCCGAAGGTCCTGCACCGGGTTGCGGGTAAAGCGTTGGTGGAACACGTGTTGGACGCGGTCTCTCCCTTGGGTGGGGCGGTGGGCGTTGTTCTTGGGCGCGGGGCTGAAGCTGTTCAAGATCGATTGGCGTTGCGGAAAGAAATCAATTTTTTTATTCAGAATAAACGGCGAGGTTCGGGGGATGCGGTGCGTCCGGCCTCCCGTTGGTTGGCGGGACGGGGCGGAAATGTTTTGGTCCTTTGTGGTGACGCGCCCCTGATTCGCTCGGCAACGGTTCGGGCGTTGAGTCGACTTCACGTTCGAGAGAGAAATGCCGCAACGCTTTTAACAGCGACCGTTGCACATCCGGCCGGGTATGGTCGGGTTTGTCGTGTGGATGGCCGTCCGGTGGCGATCATTGAAGATCGGGACGCCTCGCCTGAAGAGCGTGGCCTCTGTGAAATAAATTCGGGGACGTACTGCTTTCAAGTTCGAGATCTTTTAGAGGGCTTACGTGCCCTTCAGCCGGACAATGCGAAGGGCGAATATTACATTACGGACGTGGTCAAATTTTTAGTCGCCCGGGGGCGCTCCGTGGGGGCTCTCCGACTTTCGGAAGGGGACGAGGTCTTGGGTGTTAACAATCGACGGGAACTGGCGGAAGCCGGGCGGCGGTTGAACCAGCGGGTTCTCAACAGCTTGATGGACGATGGCGTCACTGTTGTTGACCCGACCTCCACTTATGTGGACGCCTCCGTGAGGGTGGGGCGAGACACGGTGATTGAACCGAACACGTTTTTGATGGGCGCCACCCGTATTGGGCGTCACTGTCATGTGGGGCCCAATACGCAATTGAAAGATTGTGTGGTGGCGGACGGGGTTCAGTTGGAAGCGAGTTTTTGTGAGGGGGCGCGGGTGGATCGGGGGGCGCGGGTGGGCCCCTTTTCTCGGTTGCGGCCCGGGGCGGTGGTCGGTCGCGAGGCCCACGTGGGGAATTTTGTGGAAATTAAAAAGTCCCGCTTGGGCGTTGGCGTAAAGGTCAATCACTTGAGTTATGTGGGGGACGCCACCGTGGGAGCCCAGGTCAATGTGGGTGCGGGGGTCATCACCTGCAATTACGATGGATTTAAGAAGCACACGACAACCGTCGGGCCTGGGGCTTTCCTTGGGTCGAACGTGAATTTGGTCGCGCCGGTTCGTGTGGGTGCGGGGGCTGTGGTGGGTGCGGGGTCGACCCTCACGCACAATGTTCCCGCCCATTCGTTGGCGCTGGAACGGGCCCCCGCCGTGATCAAACGCGGCTGGGCCAAAAAAAGACGGGCGGAGAAAACGGGACAAAAACATGGCTAAAAAAGAGGGAATTCGTATGGTGGCTCCATTGAAACTTTTTTCTGGTAACGCTCACCCGGCGCTGGCGAAGGAAATCGCTAAAGTTTTAAAAACGACCATAGGCGAAGCGAGCGTGGGTCGTTTCCCGGATGGGGAGGTGGAAGTTAAAATTACGGAAAATGTGCGGGGCGCCGATTGTTTTGTCATTCAGCCCACCAGCTATCCGGCCAACGATAACTTGATGGAACTCTTGTTGATGGTGGACGCCCTTCGTCGCGCCTCGGCCTGGCGCATTACGGCGGTGATGCCCTATTTCGGATACGGCCGCCAGGACAGAAAAGCCGAACCCCGCGTTCCTATTTCGGCGAAACTGGTGTCCAATATTATTCGTGCCGCGGGGATTGATCGCGTTCTCACCATGGATTTGCACGCGGGACAGATTCAAGGATTTTTTGATATCCCAGTGGACCATCTCTACGCGAACCCTGTTTTGGTGGGACACTTCCAGAAGAAAAAAATCCCCGCGGGAAATTTGGTGGTTGTTTCTCCCGATGCGGGAGGCGTGGAACGGGCCCGGGCGTTTGCCAAACGCCTGGATTCGGGTCTGGCCATCATTGACAAACGACGTATTTCCCCTCGGGAGGCAAACGTCATGCATGTGGTCGGCGATGTCAAAGGGAAGGTCACCCTTATTATAGACGACTTGGTGGACACGGGGGGTACACTGGCCAAGGCCGCTCAGGCGTTGGTGGATGCGGGGGCGACCCGTGTTCTTGCGGCCGCCGCCCATGGGGTTTTGGCGGGGCCGGCGATCGATCGATTAAACGCTTCTCCCGTGGAAGAGTTGGCGATCACGAACAGTATCCCTTTGAACCACAAAGACGCGCGCAAGATCCGCGTGTTATCGGTGGCTCCCCTGTTGGCCGAGGCCATTCAGCGGATCCATGTGGAGCGCTCCATCAGTGAATTGTTTGTTTGACACTTTAGAAATTAAGCGAGGTCTATCCGATGAAAACCATTGAACTCCGCGGTGAAAAGCGGGAATTGTCTACAAAAGGCGATCTTCTCAAGCTTCGAGAAAGTGGGCGTGTGCCTGGGGTCGTTTACGGTGAGAAGAAAGAGCCGATCACTATGTCGGTGGATGTGAAAAATTTCACCCAGTTGCTTAAAGGGCACGGGGCCAACGTTCTCATGAACCTGACGGTGGGGGAGAACGGGGAAATCGTTCTCTTGAAAGATGTCCAACGCGATGTCCTTTCACACAACATCATTCACTTGGATTTCCAGAGAATCTCCATGAAAAAAATGATTGAAGTCAATGTGCCGCTCCTCGTAATGGGGGAAGCTCCTGGTGTTAAAATCGGCGGGGGTGTTCTTGAACACATTTTGAGAAACCTTCGTGTGCGTTGCCTTCCGGCCGATATTCCGGACGGGATTTCTGTGGATGTGTCCCAACTGCAGTTGAACCAGGGGATTAAAGTTAAAGACGTTGTGTTGCCCGCGGGCGTGGAATGCATTACAGAGGGGGAGGGGTTGGTGTTGAATATTGTGGCGCCTGTGGAAGAAGAAGTGGCCCCGACCCCGGTGGCCGGCGCTGTGGCCGCGGGTGGAACGGAGCCCGAAGTCATTGCAAAGGGCAAGAAACCGGAGGAAGGCGAAGCGGTTCCTGGGGGCAAAGCCCCGGCGGCGGGAGCCAAAGCCGCGCCAGCGGGCAAGGAGAAAAAATAAGTTAATTTCAGGGAAGGGAGCGTTCCATGATTCCACGTTTGGTGGTTGGGCTTGGGAACGACGAAAAAAAATACGACCACACGCCCCACAATATTGGGTTTCAGGCGCTCGATGTTTTGGCGCGGCGACTGAAACTGAGCTGGAAGGACGAAAAAGGAAAAGTTCAATCGGCAGGGAAAGGCGATGTTCGTTTCATCAAGCCAAAGACCCTGATGAATATTTCCGGTGCCAGCGTCTTTTGGGCGGCCGCCTGGTGGCGGATCCCCGTCTCGGAAATCGTGGTGGTCTGTGACGATTTTTCCCTTCCCTGGGGTCGGGTTCGGATTCGACGGAAAGGGAGTTGTGGGGGACACAACGGGTTGAATTCGGTTGTTCAGTCGTTTAACACCGAAGAGGTGGCGCGGCTTCGTGTTGGGGTGGGGCCTGTCCCTCCAGGAATGGACCCGAAAATTTTTGTTCTGAAGAAGGTCGATACGACCCTTTTGGCCGAGTTGGCCGACCAGGCCGCTGACGCGTTGAACGCGGTGTTGGTGGAAGGAGTGGACGCGGCCATGAACCATTTTAACGGTCTCCCCAGCTAAATCCCATGGCCACAAAATTCACCCTCAAAGCTCAAGAATCCCTCCAAAGCGCTCAGGCGATTTCGGAAAAAAAGAACCACGCTCAAATCACGCCTCTCCACTTGCTTTCCTCTCTTTTGGATGTGCCAGAAAACATTGTCCCCCAACTTCTGGAAAAAGGGGGAGTGCCTCTGGGAAGTTTGCGCGCAAAAATCACTTCCGAGTTGGACAAGCTTCCGGAGGTCCGGGGTGGCCAACTCTCCGCCTCGCCGGCTTTTCGTGACGTGGTCACGAAGGCGGAGGGTGAGGCCCAAACTTTTCACGATGAATTTGTTTCGACCGAACATTTCTTGTTGGGAATTTTGGGGTTATCGGGGGACCCCGCTTCCTCCCTGCTTCAGTCCCATGGGCTCTCTCGGGAAAAAGCGCTCCAACTCCTCACCGAACTGCGGGGGTCTCATCGCGTGACCGACGAAAACCCTGAAGCCAAATACCAGGCTCTTGAAAAATACGCCCGGGATTTAACGGAGGCGGCGCGGGGGGGGAAGTTGGATCCGGTGATTGGGCGCGACGAAGAAATTCGGCGGGTGATTCAGGTCTTGTCCCGTCGAACCAAAAACAATCCCGTCCTGATCGGTGAACCGGGTGTGGGCAAGACCGCCATCGCTGAGGGATTGGCCCAGCGCATTATCTCCGGAGACGTTCCGGAAAGTCTTAAATCCAAACGGGTCTTGTCACTGGATCTGGGTGCTTTGATCGCTGGGGCCAAATATCGGGGTGAGTTTGAGGATCGCCTGAAAGCGGTGCTCAAAGAAATTGTCGATGCCCAGGGAAAGGTCATTCTTTTTATTGATGAGCTCCACACGCTGGTGGGGGCCGGGGCGGCGGAAGGTGCCGTGGACGCCGCCAATCTGTTGAAGCCCATGCTGGCACGGGGGGAACTCCGATGCGTGGGGGCCACGACGTTGGATGAATACCGAAAACATATTGAGAAAGACGCGGCGCTGGAGCGGCGGTTTCAACCCATCGTGGTGGCCCCTCCCTCCGTGGAGCAGACCATTGCCATTTTGCGTGGGCTTAAGGAGCGCTACGAGCTTCACCATGGCGTTCGCATCACGGACAGTGCCCTGGTGGCCGCGGCCACTCTTTCCGACCGTTACATTGCGGATCGGTTCCTCCCCGACAAAGCCATTGATTTGATGGATGAGGCCTCCAGCCGTCTCCGCATGGAAATGGATTCCATGCCTTTGGAGTTGGACGAAGTGGAGCGTCGTCGCCTTCAATTGGAAATTGAACGGCGCGCCCTTCAGAAGGAAGAGGACGCTGCCAGTCGGGAACGGTTGTCCAAGTTGGAAAAAGAGTTGGGGGAGCTGGCTAAAAAATCAGACGGGATGAAAGGGCAATGGGAGGCCGAAAAGGCCGGCTTGGGGCGAATCCGTGACGCCAAAGAAAAATGGGAAGACGCCCGCCGGGAAGAGCAAAAAGCGGAGCGCGGTGGCGATCTGGGCAAAGCGGCTGAACTCCGTTATGGGAAATTGCCGAGCCTGAAAAAAGAATGGGAGGCCGCGCAAGAGCGTTTGGTGGG
Source organism: Elusimicrobiota bacterium (assembly GCA_016788905.1). NCBI lineage: Bacteria > Pseudomonadati > Elusimicrobiota > Elusimicrobiota bacterium. The sequence goes on along the minus strand of JAEURZ010000013.1, from coordinate 75,048 downwards.
CCTTCAAAAAGTTACGGCTATGTTGAAAGAAGCGGTGGATGAGCAAGATATTGCGCAGGTTGTGGCCAAGTGGACCGGTATCCCGGTGTCCCGGATGTTGGAAGGGGAAGTGGCCAAGCTGTTGAAAATGGAGGACAAGCTTCATGACCGTGTGGTGGGCCAGACGGAGGCTGTTCGCGCCGTCTCCGACGCGATCCGGCGATCGCGCTCGGGGCTAGGGGATCCCCATCGACCGATGGGGTCCTTTATCTTTTTGGGCCCCACCGGCGTTGGGAAGACCGAGTTGGCCCGTGCCCTGGCCGAATTCCTTTTCGACGACGAGCGGGCCCTCTTGCGGTTGGATATGTCGGAGTATATGGAAAAACATGCCGTGGCCCGGTTGATCGGTGCCCCACCAGGATATGTGGGGTACGAAGAAGGCGGCCAATTAACGGAGGCGGTGCGGCGGCGGCCTTACGCGGTTCTCCTCTTGGATGAAATTGAGAAAGCGCACGGGGATGTTTTTAACATCCTTCTTCAGATATTGGATGACGGCCGGTTGACGGATGGTCAAGGTCGAACCGTGGATTTCAAAAACACGGTGGTCATCATGACCTCCAACATTGGAAGTCAATGGTTAACGGACGCGTCCTCGGATGAGGAGGCCCGGGCCAAGGTGATGGACGCCCTTCGTGGCCATTTCCGACCGGAATTTTTAAATCGGATTGATGAGGTTTTAATCTTTTCTCGTTTATCGGAAGACCAAATCGCTCAAATTGTGGATATTCAATTGGCGCACTTACAAAAACGACTGGCCGAACGTCGTATGACGATTCGGCTGACCCCGGCCGCCAAGTCCGCCCTGGCGAAGGATGGGTTTGATCCGGATTACGGGGCCCGACCCTTGAAACGGGCCCTTCAAAAAGAAGTCATTGACCCGCTGGCCCGGAAACTCTTGTCCGGCGATTTTTCAGATGGCGATCCTATTGAGGTGGACGCTTCCCCCACCGGAGATTTCGTTTTTCGCACGGGCAAAAAGAAGTAGCGCCTTTCGCCATGTCGCGCCGATTGTTTTTCCTTCCCCTGTTGGCTCTTTTGTTCCTGTCCGCGAAGAAGATGGATTATGTTCGTACGTGTCTGAAAGAGGCGGGGGGGGAGGATCGCTACGCCCGTGTGGAAACGGTGGATTGGTCCTTTTCCTTGGCGCGCCCATCCAAGCAGGGTGTCGTGACGTGGCAGGGGCGTCAACGGTTAAAGCGGCGGGGGGATGTCTTTGAGATTCGGGAAGATTTGGACACCCCGGAGGGGCGGTGGACGGTTTGGGTGGGTTCCGTTTCCTGGGTGGAACGGGACAGCGTTCCTGTCACCGATGTGGAGGTCCGAGACTCCCGCGTGGAGGAAGCGCGCCGTCGCGCGTTTTGGGGGTTAGCTCCCTTTCCACTCCTGACCCCGTCACCGGTGGGGCGTTATTTGGGATCGGCCTATTTTCAAAACAGATTGGTACGACGGGTGGAGCTGGACCCTGTTCGGCGAGGGGAGATCTTTTTTCCCTCCCCCTTTGTGCTGTTTTTGGACACCACGGTTCCCCTCCTTCGGGGGGTGGTCTATGGGACCGGGGTTGAAAGCGAAAGTTATCTTTTTGAAGGGCACGAGCTCCATCAAAATCTATTGACCACCGCCCGGGTGTGGACCAGGTTCAACGCGGAGGGAAAACGTGTGGAAGTGATGCGCGTCCAAGAGACCCTCTACAATTCGTACATTGATGACACGCTGATGACGTTCTCGGCCCACACCCCTCAAGGAGAATAATCCATGATTGAACAATTGTTCGAATGCAAACGAGCGGGCCAATTTGATAAACGGTTTACGTTAAAAGGGTCTGAACCCCAGTACGCCCCGGATCGGACGTTTGATACCGAACACATCCGGTTGGATCTTCGCTTGGATATCCCCGGCAAGATCCTTCAGGGCGTTTGCACCACAACCGTTCGTGTGTTAGCGGAGGGGGCGGAAACCTTGGTTTTTGATGCCGTCAACTTTAAGGTGGCGTCTGTTCGGGTGAAAAATCGACCGCTCCGTTTTGATTACAACCAGAAAAAACTTACCGTGCATCTTTCCAAACCCGCCCGAAGTGGTGAACGGATGGACCTGGTGGTGTCCTACAAGGTCACTCGGCCCAAACTGGGGCTTTACTTTGTCGGTCCGGATCGCGGGTATCCCACGAAACCAGTCCAAGTCTGGACCCAGGGAGAAGATGAATACGCGCGGTATTGGTTCCCCTGTCACGATGCCCCACAGGATCGGACCACCACCGAAATGATCGTGCGCGTGCCGCGGGGATTCACCGCGGTGTCCAACGGTCGTCTGGTTCGAAAATCGACCCAAGGGCGAGAGACCCTTTTCCATTGGAAGCAAGAAATTCCCCACGCCACCTATTTGGTTACCCTGGCGGTGGGGGAGTTTTCGGAAATCAAAGATTCGTGGCGGGGGAAGCCCGTTCTTTACTATGTTCCCAAGGGACGTGAAGAGGACGCCCGTCGAGCGTTCGGCAAGACCCCTCGAATGATGGAATTCTTCTCCAAGAAGATCGGCGTGCCCTACGCCTATCCCAAATACGCCCAGGTGGCCGCCCTGGATTTTATCTACGGGGGCATGGAGAACACCAGTGCCACCACCCAAACATCCCTGACACTCCATGACGAGCGGGCCCATTTGGATTTTTCGTCGGACCCCTTGGTCGCCCACGAGTTGGCCCATCAGTGGTTTGGTGATCTTCTGACCTGTCGAGACTGGTCCCACGCGTGGTTGAACGAAAGTTTTGCCACCTATTTCGAAGCTCTTTTTACGGAATTCGACAAAGGGCCCGCGGAATTCGCCGTGGAACTGTTCCACAACGGAGAAATCTATTTCGAGGAGGATCGGGATCATTACCGTCGATCCATCGTGACGAAAGTGTACAAGCAGCCTTCCGATCTCTTTGACCGCCATCTCTACGAAAAAGGTTCTCTGGTCCTCCATATGTTGCGGGGACTCTTGGGGGCTCGGGATTTTTGGAAAGCCATTGGGGTTTATGTGCGGGACAACAAAGGCCGTACCGTAGAGACGCGCCAATTGCTGGACGCCATCGAGAAAGCCACGGGCAAGAACCTGTCGCGGTTTTTTGACCAATGGGTGTATGGGGCAGGCCATCCGGAGTTCAAGGTTCGTTATTGGTGGAATTCCCGAAAAAAGGAAGCGGTGGTTCGAGTCCTTCAAACCCAAGCGACGAACGGGGAGACGGGACTGTTCCATGTGCCCATTGAGTTCGGTTTTCGATGGGGCAAAGTGGAAAAACGGTTTAAAGAAACCTTGGACAAGAAATCCCATCTCTTTCATTTCAAACTAAAAAAGGAACCGGACGTTGTCCTTTTTGATCCGGACCATTGGATCCTGAAAAAGGTAGATTTTCCAAAATCAGAGGAGATGTGGATTCGTCAACTGACCCAGGATCCCCATGCGCTGGGGCGCGCAGCCGCCGCGAAGGCGCTCGGAAAAGTGGGGGGGCCTGCGGTGGTGGAGGCTCTCGGCCAGGCTATTTTGGCCGAAAAGTTTTGGCACGTTCAAGGGGAAATGGCCCAGGCGTTGGGGCAAATTCGAACCCCCGCCGCCGCCCAGGCGCTCCTGCGTGCCCACCACGAGGTGGAACATCCCAAAGCACGCCGGGCCCTCTTGTTCGCCTTAGGCGAATTTCGTGAGATTCAGGTCCGGGATCGCCTTCTTGAAACCCATGGACAAGAGAAGAGTTATTTCGCTTTTAACCAGGCGATTCGGACCTTGGCCCGCCAGGGGGATCCGTTGGTGATGGACCTGATTGAACGTTCTCTCCGGATGGATTCCTGGAACGATGTGATTCGTTCGGGAGCTTTGGACGCCCTGACCGCCATGAAACCAGCGGATCTTGTGGTCCGGCTCAAAAAGCACACGTCCTATGGCGTCCCCGAAACCCGGCGCATGACGGCGATCCGATGTTTGGCCCAAGTGGGATTGGGGCGGACCGATGTTCAAGATCACTTGATGGGGTTGCTTGAAGACCCAAACCTTTTGGTGCAGATGGCGGTGATACGAGGGCTCACACAGATCGGAGACGAACGGGCGATTCCCGCCCTTAAGAAATTAACCACCGGAGACCGAGACGGCCGCCTTCTTCGGACCGCCGAAGAAGCCGTAGAGAAACTGAAAAAAGGAATCGAAGACGAACCCAAAAAGAAAGAAAAGTGACCCATTCTTTAACCTCCTTTTTTTGCAGTGGGAGAGAGATGGAAATAAATAAATGACGGTCTGGACGGTTCTCCTTTCTGACCCGGCCGGGGTCGATTCGGGTGTTTTGGGTCGGTTCTTCGCTTCTCAAAAAAAGATTCTTCTCTTGGATGCCCAGCGTTTGGCTCGCCACGCTTGGGGCTTTTTAGGAGACGATCTTTCTGAGGAAGAAGCCCGAACCCTCGTGCGTTCGGCGGAGGCCGCTGGGATCCAGGCCATCGCCATCGAAAAAGGGGCTGTCGTTCATTTGCCAGGACCTCAGGCGGTCCGGGGGCTTGTTTTTGAGGGCGATCGCGTGGAATTTCGGGTGGGCGTTCCCGCTCACCTTCAACCTCTCCCCCTTTCCCGCCTACAACTGTTTTCCGTTGTGAACCTCCGGCAGGACACTTCAACTGTTCGGACCATTCAGGAACAAGCCTCGATGGGGAGAAAAATTGCGGGTTTGGGCGTTATGCTTTCCACGGGGATCCCCGTGGGAATGGGGAAGGGGAAATCCCTCCAAAAAACGGTGACGGAAACCGAATGGGTATTGACCTTGGATATTTTTGGAAAGGGGGGGCGCTGGCGAATTGTCCCCGCGGCGTTTGATTTCTCGGGATTGGGTAAGGACATTGGCACCGCGGGACCGGACAATCTTCGTCGTCTTCTCCAACGGCTCCACGTGGAATGTCCTTCCGCCCTTTTGAACCGCGGAGCCCGTTGGTGGTTGGAGGGGCGACCGCTGAACACCACGGGGTACGATGAGGTGTCTGATGGGGATCAAGAAGCTCGGTGGTTGTTGACGTTGGCCCAAGGACAATGATGAACGACGAAACCAAACCGCTTTCCGTCAGTCAAGTGAACCGGGCCATTGGGGTGGCTTTGGAAGAAAGTTTTTCAGACGCGTTTTGGGTGGTGGGTGAGGTGCAGGGGTATGACCGGGACGCGACCAAGGCGAGCCAGCGCCGATGGGGACAGATCTATTTCGAATTGATTGAAAAGGAATCGGGCAGCGACACAGTGAAGGCGGGGATCAAGGCCCTCGTGTGGGGGGATGTTCACAACGCCATGAAGGCGAAGCTCCTAGACGTGGCCGGTGACCTGAAATTCCAGGACGGACTTCAAGTAAAGCTTCTCTGCAAAATTGATTTTTACTGGCCCCGGGCCAACCTGCAACTCAAAGTGTTGGATGTGGATCCCCATTTCACATTGGGGGATATGGAACGGGCTCGTCGTGAACTCATTGAATCGCTCCAACGGACCGGTGTGTATGATCGAAATCGGGAGATGGTCTTTCCCCGTGTTCCCCTGGACATTGGGTTGGTGACATCGGAAGGCAGTGCCGCTTATCATGACTTTGTGGAAGAGCTGAGAAGTTCCGGGTATGCGTTTCGATTGTATTGTGTGGACGCCCGGATGCAGGGGGCCGAAACGGAGACCGACGTCCCCCGGGCACTCGTGCTCCTGGGGCGCCATCCGGCGGTGGAAGTCATTGTGGTGGTGCGCGGTGGGGGATCCCGGTCAGACCTGATCTGGTTTGATAAAGAAAAAGTGGCCCGGGCGGTGGCCCTTTGCCCCAAGCCGGTGTTAACGGGGATCGGTCATGAAATTGATCTGTCTGTGACGGATCTGGTGGCGCACATCAGCCGTAAGACCCCGACGGCGGTCGCCCAAACGCTGATCGAGCGGGCCCGGGACTTTGAGAACCTCTTGGTGGAATCCTGGCGCACGGTCCGGGAAACCGCCACAGGGCGGTTGGAACGGGAATCCCGGGTTCTCACAGAGGCGGCGCAGGATTGGCGGGTGAGCGCGAGGAATACGGTTCAGGGACACCGCGACCGGTTGTCCCGGGGCCGGGACGTGTTGCGGGCCGCGGCCCGCCGCCATCTGACCGTTCTTCGAGAGAGAGTGAGAAACACCCCGGCCCGGTTGTCGGGTGGCGCGCGATCGCTCTTGAAATCCCAATCCGAAAAAATGGATTTGTTCCACAAAGAATGTGCTTTGAAGGATCCGCGGCGAATGTTGGCGCGAGGCTACAGTTTGCTTTACGTCGGGGGGCGGATCGTGAAGAGTGTTCGTTCTGTGCGGGCGGGAGAATTTTTTGAGGCGCGGCTCTCCGATGGAGTGGTGACCGCGAACATCCTGGGGCTGAGGAAGGATTGATATGACTAAAAAGACGGAAGGTTACGCCGCGGCTTACGATGAACTTCAGAAAATACTTGAAGCCATGGACCAAGGGGAAATTGATGTGGACGAGCTTTCCGAAAAAGTGAAACGCGCGGCGGAACTTATTGAATTTTGTCAGAAGCGGTTGCGCGACACAGACCTTCAGGTCAAACGGGTCATGCAAAAATTAGAAGAGTCCACGGAAAAAGAGGACGCGGAATAGGGGGGAAGTTTTTTCTTTAATGCAGAAGGGAATCGATGGTTTCGATTACCGTTTTTGCCTCAATTTTCTTGAGGCAGAGTTGATGGTCCCCGCCGCGAAGAGGGCATTCGTTTCGGACGCAGGGGACGCAGGGAACTTGGTCGGTTTGGATCACGCGGACCTGGGGGCCGAAGGGAGACGTGAGCCGTGGATTGGACGGCCCCGCCAGCACCACGAGGGGAACGCCCACAGCCCACCCCACATGCATCAGGCCCGATTCGTTGGTGAGGAGAACGGTGGCGCAGGTTAAGAGGTCCGCCACCAGGGGAATCGAGGTTTGGCCACAAAGGTTGAGCGTGGGACGACGGGACAGACGAGCGACGTCGTCAGCGAAAGGCTGATCTTCGGGAGCGCCGAGGATCAGGACGGTCGCCCATTCGGGCCCCAATCCGTCGATCACTTCCGCGAAGCGTTCCGGAAACCACCGGCGCGCCGGAGCCCTCGAACCGGGGGCCACCGCCAATATTTTTCCGGATCCCAGATCGACTCCTTTTTTTAGAAATTGCTCTTTTTCTTTTTCGGTCGTTCGCGGAACGAAAAGATCTTCGACACCCACGGACTTGTTTGCTTCTCCCAACAAACCCATGTAGCGTCGGACGTAGTGAAACCGTTCATCCAAAACGGGGGATTCCGTCAATAGCCCGCGGCGAAATTGTCCGGCGTATCCCACCCGTCGTGGAATCCCGGCCAACCAAGGGGAAAGAGCGGCGGAAAAAGATGGGGGGAGAACGTAAGCGGCTTCGTAGTTTTTGGAACGAAGTTTCCGAGCGGTGGCCCAGGGGCTCTCCCTTGAATCCAGCGGGAGGACATTCGCCACTCCCGGCGCGCCTTGGTAAATGGAGGCCAAGGACAATTTGGTCAAAACGTCAATTTCGATACCGGGAGAGCGGGTGGCTAGCCGTTTCACAAAGGGGGTGGCCATGATGGCGTCTCCCAGCCAGTTCGGTGCGCGAACCAATACGCGTTTCGTCATAGGGAGATTCTACCTGGTTTTGTTTTATTTTTCTTGCTAATGTACCCCCGTGGGACCATTTTCATGTTTAGAGGAGGAGTTTTCTATGAAAAAGTTAGCCTTTGTGTTTGCTTCCTGTCTCGGTCTGTCTCTCGTTGTGGCGGAGGAAAAGGGGGTGGCGAATACCCCAGCTCCCGAAGTCGTTTCGGACGGGATCTCCTCCGTTCTCGTGATCAAATCCGCTCTGGGGAGTGGTGTCGATCGGGAAACCCGTACTATTGAGGGAGAGGCGGAGAGTTTTGATACGGCTGTTTCCGTCCATTATCTGACCCAGATCAAGTCCGATTCCGTTCCCACCACGATTCATCACGTGTATTCTGTTGATGGAAAAGAAATCGTTTCGGTTCCTCTTGCCATCAAAGGATCTCCCTGGACCACCTGGAGCCACAAAACCGTTTGGCCAGGGGCTTGGAAGGTCGAAGTGAAGGACGAGGGGGGCAAGGTGATTCAGTCGAAACTCTTTACGGTTTCTGCATCGATGGAAACTCCTGATCCCATGCCGTCCGTCGAAGGACAATAAAGAAAATATCCGATTGAATTCCCCCCCTGGCGCCACGCGGGCCAGGGGGGTGTTTTTTTCTCTCAATGGGGAATCTTTCCTTGACTTAAGGCCCGTCTTAGGTAAAATATGCCCGTTGGAACGATTACTCCCCTGACACAAACAGCAACCCAATGGAAAAGGATGGTCAAGGATGTACTTAAAACGTCTTGAGATGGTTGGTTTTAAATCATTTGCCGAGCGCACGCGCCTGGAGTTTGAAAAGGGCGTGACGGCCATCGTTGGTCCAAATGGGTGTGGAAAATCCAATGTTGTTGATGCCCTGCGTTGGTGTTTGGGGGAAATGAGCGCTAAATCTCTCCGATCCAAGGTGTTGGCGGACGTTATTTTTAACGGGTCAGCGAACCGAGCCCCGTCCAACTTGTCAGAAGTTTCCATGACGTTTGACAATTCTCAAAACCGGTTGCCCATCGATTATTCTGAAGTGACCATCACACGTCGGCTTTTCCGGTCCGGAGAGTCCGAATATTTTTTAAACAAATCCCAGTGCCGCTTGAAGGACATTAAAGAGCTTTTCCTCGATACCGGAATCGGAGAAGAAGGCTATTCGATTATTGAACAGGGCCGGGTGGAATATGTTTTGTCAGCCAAGCCGGAAGAACGGCGAGAACTTTTTGAGGAAGCCGCCGGCGTATCGAAGTACAAGGCCCGGAGGGAGGAAGCCCTTCGCCGCTTGGACCGTACCCAGTTGGACCTGGACCGATTATCGGACGTCATTGCCCTTACAAAAGAACAGATGGATAAAATTGAGGCGGCGGTCCGTAAGGCCCGTTCCTATCAGAAAATCCAAGAGAATCTAAAATCTCTGGAAATTGCCCACGCCCTTTTTGAATCAAAACAACTCGAAGAACAGATGGAATCCATGCGCCAAGCCATGATGGTGATGGAAAATGATCTTCACACGAAGACCGCAGGAACAAGCCAGAAAGAAGCGGATTTGACCGACTTGCGCTGGAAAGAAACACAGCTTGGGGAAAAACTTGTTGAAATGAACCGACGCCTTTCCGAGATTGACGGATCAGTGAGTTTGGCGGAACAGCGCCAGGCCACTGCCCGGGAACGGCAAGCGGAGATTGCGCATCGGGACTTGATTTTGGATGGAGAAATAAACCACGGCCGCTCCCGTCGGGAAGAGCTGAAAAAATTGGCAGAGGAAATTCAAGGATCCCTCGCGGAAGAGGCGGAGAATTTCCGCCAGTCGGCGGGCGTTTTGGCCGCGGCCGAGGCCTCTTACACTGAAAAATCGGGTCTCCTCACGAGTGTTCAGAACGTGGCAACGGAGATTCAGAACGCCCTCTGGAAGACCACCCAGGATCGGACCAAACTCAATAACGATTTGGTGGCCCAACGGTCACTGGAATCTCGTTTGGAAGCCCAACTCCAAGTTCACACAAAGGAGTTGGCCAAGGCGGAGGAACGGTTGGCCCAGTTGTCGGCCGAGTTGACAACGGCGGAAGCGGATGTCCTGTCTTCTTCCACGGCACTTTCGCAAGCGGAAGCCTCGGTGAGCGCGGCCCAAGCGGATCGGACGGAACGGGACCGTGGGCTCTCGGAGTCCCAAACGACCGTGGCGCGGGCCCAAGAAGATTTATTTCGAACCCAGGCTCAATTGGACGCCCAAGAAGAATGGGAGTCCTCCGATGTTTACGCCCGCGGGACCCAAGCGGTGTTGGGAGCTTCTTTGGCAGGGATTCATGGCCCTGTGGGGCGTCTGATTTCGGTTTCAACGGCGGATGAAATTCCCGTTCGCCGGGCGCTTGGAATCCACGTGAACGATTTGGTGGCTGATACCTTGGAGGACGCCCGGGCGGCAATCGATTTCTTAGCGAAAGGGGCTCACGGACGGGCGCGGGTGTTGGTCTTGGACCGACTTTCTTCCGGGGCCCCAGGGGCCGCGGTATCGGTAGGTCAACGGGCGCTCCTGGATATGGTGCGTGTGGACATGCGGTTTGAGCCCGTGGTGCGCTATCTGTTGTCCGGCTGGATCTCTTCCGAGGGAACACTTTACGGAGAGGGAATCCTGGAGGGGGGGGCGGAGTCTTCTTCGGGGCCTGTTTTTGATGCGCTGAGACGGGAGAATTTGTCCCGGGAAATTTCCACCCTGACCGCTGGGCTTGTGGCCGCGCAGGAGTCCCGTCGTTCTGCCGAAGAAGCCCGGCGCGTGGCGGCCCAGAATTTGGAAAGTTCTCGTCGAGAATTAGAATCGGCGCGTGTGCGGGCGAATGTTTCGTCTCAGGCGGCGGTGCGGCTTCGGGGGCAGGGAACTCTTCTCCAAGAAGAAATTCAGCTGATCCGTAAAGAGATGGAAAAAGCGCAGGGGAGTGAAACGCAAGCCCGGGGATCTGCCCAGGTTCTGGAATCCCAGTTGGAGGGCTTGAAGGGCGAAGAGACCCGCCTTCGCAATGAGTGGGGGATGATTCAAGAGTCGTTAAAAGAACGGCAAGCGGAAACGTTTACGGCGTCCTCGGAACTGGCGGTGGCCAAAGAACGGGCCCACGGACACGAAGAGCGTTTGCGCTGGAAAGAAAAACAATTGACGGACGTGGAGACGGAACGTCAAGGGTTGGTCTCCGGCCTGGAGGTGAAGGTTCAGGAGCGGGAGGGATCCGTTCTCCGCGTGGAGGAGCAGCGAAAAATCGAGGAAGAAGCCGCGCGCGTTATTGTGGAGCTCATGACCCACCGCCGGGAAGCCAATGACGCACTCGAAGCGGTTCACTCGGAACGTCGCGTGCTCGCCGAATCGTTGGGATTGGCCCAAACAACCCTGTCGGACCTCCGGCAACAAACGGAGGAGATGCAAAATCAATTGCACGAGAAAAAACTTCAGCACAGCCACGCGGAATTTCGTCGAGAGTCCGTGGAAACACACCTGAAAGACAAATACACCCTCACTTTGGCCGAGGCGCGGGAAGCCCATCCCATTCCAACGGAGGCTGTGGCTCAAGCTGAATTAGAGAAACTGCGTCGACGAGTGGAAGGACTTGGGCCCGTGAACCTGGCGGCACCAGAAGAGCACGCCCAATTAGAAGAGCGCTATAATTTCCTCCTTTCTCAACAGCAGGACCTCGTAAAAGCCAAAGAGGATTTGCTGAGCACCGTCCAGAAAATTAACGCTTCCACCCGTCAGAACTTTAAAGAAACGTTTGATAAAGTTCGGGAAAACTTTAAGGACATCTATGGTCAGCTCTTCCCCGGCGGGGAAGCTGATGTTCGGCTGACCGATGAGGCGGACATTCTCAATGCAGGCGTTGATATTTTTGCCCAGCCGCCAGGGAAAAAGCTCATGAACATCACGCTCCTTTCCGGCGGCGAAAAAGCGCTTACGGCGGTGGCGCTCCTTTTTGCGTTCTTTATGGTTCGGCCCGCGCCCTTTGCCGTGTTGGACGAAGTCGACGCGCCCTTAGACGAAGCCAACGTGACTCGCTTTATTACCCTGATCAAGGCTTTCACTGATCAGTCCCAATTCATCATGATCACCCACAACAAGCGTTCCATGGAAACCGCCGACACACTGTACGGGGTCACGATGGAGGTCCAGGGCGTCTCCCGCATTCTTTCCGCACGTCTAAAAACTCTGGAAAACCGTGCCCCCACCCGAAGCCCCGAGTCTGTTCTTTCTGGTACCGAAAAGGACTAATACTAGGATTTTTGCATAGTATGTCATTGTTTTGTGGACATTCTATGCAAAACAATGTGATTTCTTTTAGAAAAATCGACCTCTATTTGATTCGTTTAACTAAATCCGTTTGGAGATCGATACACAGCCTTCCCCAGGTTTTTCCACGAAATCAAGGGTTGTTATTCCCCCATCCCTTTTTGACGCTCTGGTCTTGCCCTTCCTTTTCGGAAATCATCGACCGGATCCAATGCGTATGAGATCATCTCCTGTGTCTGTTCGCGTCCCCATTGCGGGAATATCTGTCGACACACTGACAGAAAAAGAGGTGATTGAGCGGGTTAAGGTTTATGTGGAAAGCGACGAAGTCCATCAGATTATCACAGCGAATCCGCTCATGATCATGGCCGCGGAGAAGGATCCCGCTCTTCTCGCGGCGTTTCGATCCGCGGATCTGGTTGTCCCGGATTCTGTCGGTGTTATTGGGGCCGCCCTGCTTAAGGGTCGGCGTTTGACAAAAATATCCGGCATCGACTTGCTCGAAACCCTTTGTGCCCAAGCCGCGGAACGGGGATGGCGCGTTTTCTTCCTGGGCGCCGCCCCGGGGGTCGCCGAATCGGCGGCCAAAGTTTTGGCCAATCGACACACCGGACTTAGCGTCTCCGGCGTCCACCACGGGTATTTTAATCGAAAAAATGAGGAAACGGTTATCCAACAAATTGCCAAGTCCAAATCAGACCTCTTGTTTGTTGCCCTTTCCACCCCCTTCCAAGACGGTTGGATTCACACCAATTTGAATGGGCTCGGAGCCAAAGTTGTGATGGGCGTGGGGGGGAGTTTTGATGTTCTCTCCGGGCGCCTTCACCGCGCTCCCCGGTGGATGCGCGCCGCCGGTTTTGAATGGCTCTTCCGCCTTTTTCAAGAACCTCGACGAGCCGGTCGTATGCTCCGCCTCTTTATCTTTGTATTTAAAATAACTAGGAATAGCGCAAGGTGGGACCGCTGAATGAGGAAAATCTGTTAGCCTATTCGCCTGCAATATGGCTTCCATCATCTAAATTCTCCTTGAGGGATTTCAAGATACCACACATCATTTTTTAAGGGGTATTGGTTTCCTCCCATCACCCAAATTTTATCGTCATAGACGAGGCAGGACTGTTCATGTCTCTCTGGCCACAGGGAAGGTGTCGAGAGTTTTTTCCAATTCGAACCATCGCGAGAATACCAAACATCATTCCAATTCTTTAGTGGATTATTCGACCACCCCCCAAGAATCCACATCCGCTCTCTGTATTCAACAGCAGAGAACCAGATTCGGCCTGGCCATCTCGCGGCTTTCGTGATTCTATTCCAGTGAAATCCGTCTTCGGTATTCCAAACATCGTTTCTTGCCTCATATGCCGATAAATAATTTCCTCCCCCCATGACCCAAATCTTATTGTCGAACACTAAGGCACAATGAAAAGCACGTCCCTCCCATGGGGCTTGTTTCGTAGCGCAGACCCATCGCTCTCCATCCTCAGAAAACCACACATCATTTTTTAAATCGCTTTTTTCGCCATCGAAATATCTTCCCGTCCCACCCATCATCCACATTCGATTTTTAAAGACGACCCCAGCTGCGCCAAAGCGTGGCGACCATTCGGCGTTTCCGCTAACACAGTTCCATTTGATTCCATCAGAGGAAGACCACACTTGGTTCGAGGCCGACGCGTTTGGCAACCTCCCCCCTGACCACCCCCCCATAAGCCATATTTTATTTTGGAATACCAATGTTGTTGATAAATCCCCGTGGGTCCAACTGGCGGTGGCCTTTATCTGTTCCCACTCCGACCCATTTTGAGAATTCCAAACATCCCTTAGTCCTGGAGTGAAAGAACTGTCCCAGCCACCAATAATCCACATTTTATTATTGAAAACGACTTCACCTGCGGAATCTCGCTGGCCCCACCCCGCATGTTCTGTCACCTTTGTCCAATGGAGGCGCTTCGTGTAAAATGAAAAGTAAACAAAGGTGCTCCCAAGGGCAATGAAAAAGATTAAAAATTGGGTTACTTTCGGGATTTTCATGGCTTTAAGCGGGTTCAATATAAAGTTTCCAGTCGTCCTTGCTTTTCCTGGCCAGGCGGGGCCTGCTCCTCCCTTCTAAGGATTACCCATTGTAAACTATTTGGATTCTCCATGGGGGCGTTCTTGGCCCTTTATCGCTATTAGTATGTTAGAATTTATGAACGAACACGATTAATTTCCCAATAATTTTCCGAAAAGCGTAGGGCTGCGAATAGTTTAAATGACTTGGGCCTGCGGTTGTCGCGGTTTTAAGAAAGTCTATTTAATTATTACTTATTCGAAAAAGGATAAACAGGTAATTCACAACAAGTGTTATTTTAATGAATCAGCAGTCCCACCCTTTATCAGTATGTCATCTTTCAACAGCCCACCCTGTCAAGGATGTAAGAATCTTTTACAAGGAATGTCTTACTCTTGCGTCTGCGGGTTTTAAAACGCATTTGGTGATTCAACATACGACCAGTGAAGAGATGGGGGGGGTTCATATCGTCCGATTGAAGAAGATCCGCGGTCGAATTGGCCGAGTGTGGGCTTCGCTTACTACCGCTCCCCTGGCGGCTCTTAAAACGGGGGCAAAAATTATTCATTTTCATGATCCGGAATTATTGTTGGCGGGAGTTGGATTCGCGCTTATTGGAAAAAAAGTTATTTATGATGTTCATGAAGACTATTCGGCCGCAATCCTCAGCCGTGATTGGATGCCCATCCTTTTTAGAAAATCCGTTGGTGTTTTGTTTTATTTTCTTGAAAAAGTTTGTTCTTTTTTCTTTTCAGGGATTGTTGTCGCGACCCCGAGCATTGGAGAAAAATTTTCTTCAAAAAAAACAGTGCTTGTTCAGAATTTCCCACTTCTCTCTGACCTTATCCATGAGAACACCCACCAAAGGAACGCCAACGGGACTATAGCCTCTTATGTCGGAGTGATATCGAAAGAGCGCGGTTTGATGGAAATGATTGAAGCCGTCGAATTGCTTCCGGAAAAATTAGGTTTAAGTTTGCACATTGCGGGCGATTTGCCTCCTGAATTATGTCAGGCCATAGAACAGAAAGTTAAAAAGAATAATCGATTTGTTTTTAAAGGGTTAATAAGTCGGGCAGAGGTGGGGGATCTTTTGTCCCAATCGCTTGTGGGTTTGGTTCTTTTTCATCCATGCCCAAATCACACGAAATCCCAACCGAATAAACTTTTTGAGTATATGGCGGCTGGAATACCGGTGATTGCCTCTGATTTCCCACATTGGAAGAAATTCGTTTTAGAAAATCAATGCGGACTCTGTGTCGATCCGCTTTCTCCAATTCAAATTGCAAAGGCCATTGAATGGATCATGGCTCATCCTGATCAAGCCGAAGAAATGGGCAATAATGGGCGTATACTTATTGAGAGTCGGTTTAACTGGGAAACCGAATCTCGAAAATTACTTGATCTGTATCACGGGTTTGGTGGTTCTGTGGTTGCATGACCAGACCCAAAAAACCGACGAATGAGAATATCCTATTATTGGAATAATGTTGGGACCGTTTTGGGGGGAATGCTAACGGCTCAATCGATTCCGCTGATCGCTTCGTTTGTGATCGCGCGAATATACGGACCGGCGGAATTTGGTGTTTACGCGATTTGGTGGGGATATGTATCCATTGCTTCGGTTGTCGTCACAGGAAGACTGGAGCATGCGTTTGGTTTAGCGGAGGTGGGGCAGGCCCGTTACAGGCTTGTGGCAACCGCGGTATTACTGGTGTTTTTTATTTCTGTGCCACTCGCTATCCTGTTTGTGGTTTTTGCCTCCACGGGGTTACTCTCCCTTTCGATGCCCCCCCCTATGGCGTGTCTTATTGTTCCAGCAGCCCTTTTCGTCTCTTTGTCCCAAATATGGCAATCATTGGCCGCCTGTGATGGGAAATTTCGCGAATTGTCAATTATCCGTATCAGCCAAGCATTGTCGGTGGCCCTGTTGCAGGTTTTGGCGGGAGCCATCTTCCCCTCTGCCAGTATGCTCGCGCTGGCTCATGCCGTGGGTGCCCTCTTGGGGGTGTCTTTATCCGTTACGTTTATTCGATTACCAATCGGCTCATTTCCTTCTGGAATGTCCGATTCGTTGATAGCTCTTCGGAACACTTTAAGTCGCTACAGAAAGTTTCCCCTTTATTCATTACCGGCGGATGGGTTGAATACGGTGGCCGGGCAGTTGCCTCTTTTTATCCTTCAGGCACGGTTTGGGAGTGACGTCGCCGGTTGGACGGCTCTTGCCATGAGAATTTTTGGAGCCCCCGTTGCATTGTTGGGGGGAGCGATTCGAGACGTTTTCAAGAATGTATCAAGCGAGGCCTTCATCGCCAAGGGGGATTGTAAAGCGGAGTACCTCCATACCCTCAAAGTTCTTTGCCTTTGTTCAGCAATTGCCGTTCCTCTATTCATGATGATTAGCGAGCCGCTGTTTTCCAAAGGGTATGGTGAAAATTGGAGGATGGCGGGGACGATATGCGCATGGTTGACCCCTATGTTTGCCATGCGTTTTATTGCTAGTCCTTTGAGCTACACGATGTATCTCGCGGAAAAACAAAAATATGATTTAGCTTGGCAGGCGGCACTGTTGCTATTTACTCTCGGCGCATTTTCCGTTCCGGCAAGTTATAAGAATGCTCTCTTAATTTATAGTGCGGGGTACGGATTAATGTACGGGGTTTACTGCATGATGTCGTTTCACTTTAGCAAAGGGAAACCCCGTCCATGAGCGGTGCATTGGTTTTTGTGTCGTATCTAATGTTTTTGGGAGGAATCATTCTTCCTCATAAGATGCAGACCGTTCTTATTGAATTGGGAATGAATAAATGGCAAGTGGGGCCTATCGCGTTTCTGTGTTTAATGGGTTTGGCGTTTCTCTCCCTACCCCTCTTAAACAAAAAGAAATTTTTGCCGTCTGATTTTTTTATTGTATTTCAATTCCTGGCATTACTCACACCCATGGCTGCTCTATGCTCCGTGTCCAATTACATAGGGGAAGAGAACGTGTTGCTGGCCCTAGCGGTATTGGTATTGCCAACGTTCGTTTTGTTTGCCGTGAGGAAAATAAACTTAAAGTTCCCACGATACCCTTTGATTGGGAACCAATCTGTTTTGTGTTTCTTTATTGTTTTCCTGGCGTGTGTTTTTTTCTGGACGCAAAGGCATTCTCCTCCTTCAGCGGGTTTTGGATTGACAGACTCCTACATCAGACGTCTTGAAGGGAGAGAGCTTTTTGTCTCGAGATCTTTAATTGCCTATTTGATTTCAATGGGGACCAACCTTATCGCGCCTTTTTTAGGATTTTTGGCTGGGTTTAAGAAAAACATGTTCTTGTTTGTATTGTCTTTCTTGGTTGCTGTATACTTTTACTGGTTGCTAGGAATCAAAGCCACTTTTTTATATAGTTTCGCGTCTTTTGGCGTCGGCTTTCTCGTGTCGAGAAAACAAATTATTAATTTACCTCGCCTTGTCATGATGTTCGTGTTCTTCCTGTCCGTTGTTTTTCTGATCGAATGGCGTCTGAATGGGTATTCCTATGTGGCCGATTATTTTTTTCGGCGGGTTTTTTCGGCGACCGTTAAGACCCAAGGGGATTACATTGATATGATATTTCATCACCCGCCGGAAGGATGGAACTTCCTTTTTGGTCTTAGTAAAACTAAGTTTTCTGTCACCTATTTTATCGGTGAACATTACGATAGGAACCCGTTGGCTAATTCCAATACGAATGCGTTCTTGGTGGCTTTTGGTCAAGGAGGATTGATGGGTTATCTCGGGGCGGTTATTGTCATTCCGTTTTTATTTTTATTGCTGGACATGATTTATCAATCCAATAAAAATCCAGTGGGTTTGTTTATTGGTTTTATGTTTGCGGTGCTTATCTTAGAACAAGCGTATACGACAGCGCTTCTTTCAAGTGGCATTGGGTTTATGATCTTAATTTTCTTTTTTATGAAACCGGACCCCGTAACCTTGTGCCGGTTTGAAGACGCGAGGTAAAAAAATGGCTGACAACCGAGTGTGTCTCAATTGCGTGATGGACACAAGCGACCCCGCCATCACTTTTGATGAAAAGGGGATTTGCAACCACTGCCACTCGTTTAAAGAAATGCGTTCCAAGTCCTGGTTTCCCAACGATGAAGGGAAAAAGAAACTTGCCCGGATTGTTGAGAAAATACAGACAGAAGAAAAAAATAAACCTTATGATTGTATTCTGGGGTTAAGTGGGGGAATTGACAGTTCCTATTTGGCACTTAAAGTGAAAGAGATCGGCCTTCGTCCCCTCGTCGTTCACGTCGATGGGGGGTGGAACAGTGAATTGGCTGTTCAAAACATTGAAAAGATTGTCAACTATTGTGGATGGAACCTGTATACCATTGTGATTGATTGGAACGAGATGAGGGATTTACAGCTTGCCTACATGAAATCAGGGATCGCAAACCAAGATGTGCCGCAGGACCATGCTTTTTTCGCTTCCCTTTATCACTTTGCAACAAAACACAAAATAAAATATGTCTTAAGTGGGGGAAATCTTGCCTCCGAGTTCGTTTTCCCGCGCTCATGGCATTGGACCGCCATGGATTCCATTAACCTGAAGGCCATCCAAAAGAGGTTCGGTAAACTAAAGCTACGAAAATACAAAACGATTGGGTTCCTTGAATACTATTTGTACTATCCCTTCATCAAGGGAATGAAAACGGTTCGACCATTAAATTATATGCCTTACGTTAAATCAGAGGCCTTGGAAATTCTTCAGAAGTGTCTGGGCTACAAGGCGTATGATAGAAAACATGGGGAGTCGCTCTTTACCAAGTTTTTTCAAAATTACTACTTGCCAATGAAATTTGGGTATGACAAAAGAAAGCCGCATCTCTCAAGTTTGATTGTGTCGGGCCAACTCACTCGTGATCAGGCACTTGCGGAGTTGGAGAAGCCCCTCTATAGTCCCCTCGAACTCAAATCGGACAAAGCCTATGTCGCCAAAAAACTTGGCGTTCCTCTTCTGGAATTCGAGGAAATATTGAACGCGCCGTCTCACCGGTACAGCGATTTTCCGAACATGGAACGGTATTATAAAGTCATGAAAACCGTCCAATCCTTAGCGTCCAAGATTCTTGGTAGGAGGATTGAGAACTATGCCTGAATTACGAATGACAAGGGTTGTGCGCTCGTGATTGCTATCTTGGATTATGGAATGGGGAACGTCAAATCGATTCAGTCCATGCTCAAGAAAATAGGCCAGGAATCCATTATCACTTCTGACCTGAACATCATTTCTCAGGAGTGGAAATATATTTTGCCGGGCGTGGGGTCCTTTGATGCGGGGATGAGGAATTTAATTAATTCGGGGATTGATAAGGTACTTCATCACGAAGTTTGTGTTGGTAAAAAGAAAGTCCTTGGGATATGTCTTGGGATGCAGCTTCTCACAAAAAGAAGTGAAGAAGGCCAGGAGCCGGGGTTGGGCTGGGTGGACGCGGAAACGAAACGCTTCTCTTTTTCTGGTGAGGAGAGGAAGTTACCGATTCCCCATATGGGATGGAATTCGATCAATGTGGTTCGGCCATTGGGCCTTTTTTCGGGTTTGCCTGAAGATCAGCGATATTATTTCACACACTCGTACCACGTGGTCTGTCATAACACGGAAGACGTCGTCGCAGAGTCCAACTACGGGGGCCCATTTACATGCGCCTTTCAAAGGGAGAATGTTTTTGGTGTACAATTTCACCCGGAGAAAAGCCACAAATATGGGATGGCCTTATTGAAAAACTTTTGTGAGGTGTAATCGTGTTCCATAAAAGGGTGATCCCGTGCCTCTTGCTTCACAAAGGGGGACTCTACAAGACGATTCGTTTTAAAGATCATACCTACATTGGGGATCCGATTAATGCTGTTCGAATTTTTAATGAAAAAGAAGTGGACGAGCTGATTTTTTTGGATATTGACGCCTCGGTGGAGTGCCAGGAACCCGACTACAAAATGATTGAAGATATTGCCTCTGAATGTTTCATGCCGTTGTGTTATGGGGGTGGAATTAAGAATATCAATCAAATGAAGAAACTCTTTGCACTGGGTATTGAGAAGGTGTCCTTATCATCCGTGGCCGCTGAAAATCCAGGGATTGTTAGAGAGGCGGCGACGGTATTTGGTTCTCAAAGCGTTGCTGTGACAATTGATGTGTTAAAGAAAGCGTTAGGTCCTTATCTGGTCGTAACCCATAACGCGAAAAAAAAAACCAACCACAGGGTGGAAGATTTTGTTGTTCTTATGCAACAGATGGGGGCGGGAGAACTTATTGTCAATTTTGTTAATAACGATGGTGTCATGAAAGGGTATGACACGGAATTACTGAAACGTGTTACAAGTCGAGTCTCGTTGCCAGTCGTGGCTTTGGGAGGGGCAGGGAAATTGGAGGATTTTTCCATGGCTGTACAACAGTCGGGTGTTTCTGCTTTAGCAGCAGGAAGTTTATTTATTTATCATGGCCCTTTAAAAGGAGTGCTCATTAATTATCCTTCCGCGGACTTATTGAAATTATTTTTCCATCCGGGGGGATAATGGGTCGCATCTCTGGCTGAACCGTGTCTTTAAGATCAAATTTTAGGCGGTTAAAATTTTGTTATGATGCCCATACCCGTTGGGCTTTTTCTGAGGAGTGCTATGCAAACCACATCTAAATCTTTCGCACAAGAATTAAAATCCGAATTGGTTAATAAGGCTAAAAATGCTTCCTCAGCGGTTTGGCAAGCCAGCCTGAATAATAGGAAAAAAGAGGAATTGGCATTTCATAACAAAGATCGGAATGCTGAAATTATTTCCAACCTTCCAAAGGATACCTTTGAACTTCTTCATGGCAATAAAAAATATTATTCAACCACTCAATTATCCAGAGCCTATGTGGAATCCTGGATTAAAAAAAACTGTGGAGAAAAAATATTTTTAGATTATGCCTGCGGAAATGGAGCAATGAGCCTTTTAGCCGCCCAGGCCGGAGCGGCCCTTTCTATTGGAATCGATATCAGTGATGTCTCAATTCAAAACTGCCAAGCCAAAGCCAACTCGTGTCATTTATCGGAAAATACCTTGTATTTACAGGGCGATTGTGAAAACACTGGTCTTCCGGACAATTCCGTTGATATCGTTATTTGCAGTGGGATGCTTCATCACTTAGACCTTAGTTATGCTTTTCCCGAACTTCGTCGAATTCTTAAACCAGGGGGTAAGGTTTTGGCAGTGGAAGCATTGAATTATAATCCAGTCATCAAACTCTACCGAGAGTTTACCCCACAGATGCGAACCAAATGGGAAAAGGGGCATATCCTTTCGATGCGAGATGTCTCTTTTGCCCAACGTTTTTTTGAAGTGAGTGAAGTTCACTTCTGGCATTTATTTTCCATTCTTGGCGTATTCATAAAAATTGAAGCCGTTCACCGTTTATTTAATGCCCTGGATCGAATTGTCCTAAAGATTCCCATCATTCGATTGATGGCATGGCAATTTACTTTTGTTCTTTCTAAACGGAATGACAACTAGGTTTGATTGATAAGGCAAAGACGGAAAGAATGATCATGATGGTTCTTTGGGGTTTTTGTTGCC
Organism: Elusimicrobiota bacterium; assembly: GCA_016788905.1. NCBI lineage: Bacteria > Pseudomonadati > Elusimicrobiota > Elusimicrobiota bacterium. The sequence continues at coordinate 53,512 of JAEURZ010000013.1, read as the reverse complement.
TACCTGTGAGGATGGGATGAAATTTATTCATGTCATTGGAGCCCGTCCCCAATTTGTCAAGTATGCTCCTGTTGCCATTGCCCTGGGGCGGTTCACAAGGAAAAAAAAAGCGGATTTAAAGAATCTGGTCATTCATACGGGCCAGCATTACGATCGCAATATGTCGGAGGTGTTTTTTCAGGGACTGGGAATCCCTCCCCCTGATTATTTTCTTAATGTTAGGTCGGGTTCCCATGGGGAACAAACAGCTCGGATTCTCACTCGAACAGAAAAAGTTTTTTATCGGGAAAAACCCGACCTGGTGGTCGTTTATGGCGATACCAATACGACCCTTGGGGCCGCTCTTGCCGCGGCGAAAATGCATATTCCCGTGGCCCATGTTGAATCTGGACTGCGAAGTTACAACAAACAAATGCCTGAGGAAATTAATCGGATCCTCACCGACCAGGTATCGTCCCTCTTTTTTTGCACAAGTAAAAATGCTGTGGAGGTTCTGCGGCGGGAAGGTCGTGTCCGACGGTTGAACAACGGAAATCTTATCCCATGGGCAGGCCCCGATCAAAAAGTGCCTCATTGGGATATGGATCACCCGTTGGCGATCAATGTGGGTGATGTGATGCGGGATGTTTTTGAATCGACACGGGCAAAAGCGCTCACCTCATCGAAGGTTTTAAAACAGTTCTCTCTTAAGCCGCGCCGCTATGTCGTGGTGACGGTTCACCGGGCTGAAAACACATCGGATACGAACTCTTTTGAGAAAATTATTCGTTTCATTAACTCTTCGGCAAAAGGGAAAATGGTCATCTTTCCGATGCACCCTCGAACGAGGGGGGTGTATGCGAAGTCAAACGTCCGGTTCTCCTCACTTGTTCAAGTGATTGATCCCCTCTCCTATCTTGATGTCGTGGCCCTCGTGTCCCAAGCGGAAATGGTTATGACGGATTCCGGCGGCCTGCAAAAGGAAGCCTTTTGGTCTAAAGTCCCTTGTGTCACGTTACGAAATGAAACCGAATGGATTGAGACTGTGAAGGCTGGATGGAATATCCTTTATAAAAATTATAAGGGGATATGGCCTTTTTTCAAGAAAGGGACAGAATGTTATGGGGACGGCCGGGCCGCGATGCGGATTGCCCGGGTGCTCCTGTCTTTCAAAGATAAGGGAGGGATTCGTGGATAAACGTACTATTGGATTAATCGGCCTGGGGTATTGGGGAAAAAATATTTTGAGAGATCTGACTCACTTGGGCGTATTGCATAAGGCCTGTGATGCCCATGACGGGACGCTCTTTGATAAGAGGAAAGAATATCCCCATGTCGAATTTACATCGGATGCCAATGATATTTTTGAGGATGACAGAATTAAGGCTGTTGCCATCGCCACCCCAGCAACGACACATTTTCATTTGGTCAAGAAAGCCTTGCTTTCGGGGAAAGATGTTTTTGTTGAAAAGCCTCTGTCCTTGAATGTTATTGAAGGTCAAGAACTTGTTGGTTTGGCAAAAAAATTGAACAAAATCCTCATGGTTGGCCATATCCTTCAGTACCATCCCGCCGTTGTGAAACTGAAGGAACTGATCTCTGATGGAAGTCTGGGAAAGATTCAGTATCTCTATTCGAATCGGCTCAATATTGGAAAACTGAGGACAGAGGAAAATATCTGGTGGAGTTTTGCCCCCCACGATATATCCGTGATTTTAATGTTGCTGGAAGATGAACCCGTTCGAATCCTTGCCTCGGGCGGGGATTACATCAATAAAGGCATCTGCGACACGACTTTGACCGTGCTTGAGTTCCTTAACGGTGTGAAAGCCCATGTGTTCGTCAGTTGGCTTCATCCCTTTAAGGAGCAAAAACTTGTGGTGGTCGGTTCTAAAACCATGGCTGTCTTTGATGACGTAGCGAAAGACAAATTGGTGCTTTATCCTCACCTCATCGAATGGAAAGGGGGACGGTTGCCCGTCGCGACGAAAGCCCCGCATGTTGTCGTTCCAACGGATCCGGAACCCCCATTGCGCAAGGAGCTTCTCCACTTTCTCGACTGTGTCCTAACACGAAAAGAACCTAGAACAAGCGGGGAGGAGGGGCTTCGTGTTTTAAAAGTGCTTGAAAAAGCTGAAAAGCTTCTCTTGAACAAAGAACCCGTACGGCATCATGCCGATGTCTTTGTCCATCCATCGGCTGTGGTGGACGATAAGGCGTCCATTGGTAAGAACTCGAAAATTTGGCATTTTTCTCACATTCTCAACGGATCAAAAGTTGGGGAGAAATGCGTCATTGGCCAGAATGTCGTTGTTGGACCAGATGTGAGTATCGGGACCGGCTGTAAAATTCAAAATAACGTTTCGGTCTACAAGGGAGTCACGCTGGAGGATGATGTGTTTTGTGGTCCCTCTTGTGTCTTCACGAATGTTTACAACCCGCGCGCTTTTATCGAAAGGAAAAACGAATTCTTACCAACATTGGTGAAAAAGGGAGCTACGATTGGGGCGAATGCAACCATTGTTTGTGGTGTGAAAATTGGACGTTATTCTGTGGTGGGAGCCGGCGCTGTTGTGAAAACCGATGTGCTCGATCATGCGATTGTGGTTGGTGTTCCTGCCCGCCAGAAGGGATGGGCTTGTTTCTGCGGAACAACCTTGGCGTTTGAAGCGGAGAAAGCTCAATGCAAATACTGTCGCCAATCCTTTTCCCTCAGCGACGGCGTATTGATTCAAGGAGATTGATCCATGTCCCTACACGTACAAGTGCCCATGCTTGATTTAAAACGAGAATATCTTTACATGAAAAACGAAATTGACGCCGCGATCGGAACCTGTTTGGATCATCAGCATTGGATTTTGGGGCCTGAAGTTAATTTATTTGAAAAGGCAATGATGCACTATCTTTCCGTCAATCATTGCATCGGTGTTTCATCTGGAACGGAAGCTTTAGTCCTGTCTCTTCGTGCCCTGGCTATTAAAAGGACTGGGAAAGAATATTTTGAAAAGAACCATCAAATCATTACCACTCCCTTTACGTTTACCGCAACGGGGGATTCAATCCTACGTTCGGGGGCCACTCCCGTTTTTGTTGACATTGATCCCAAGACCTTCAACATTGATCCCAATCAAGTTCGGGCCTATCTGGACTCTCCGGGGGGAAGAAATGTGGTTGGCCTTCTCCCCGTTCATTTGTACGGCCGGGCGTGTGCAATGGACGACTTGTCGTCGCTTGCACACGAGCGTGGTCTCTTTTTGGTGGAGGACGTGGCGCAGGCCTTCGGCGCCTCGTGGAAAGGTAAAAAAGTGGGTGGTCTGGGAGAGTCAGGGACGTTCAGTTTCTTCCCGTCAAAAAACTTGGGTGGATTTGGAGATGGAGGATTGGTGGCCACCAACGATGGGGAGTTGGCGGCGTTAATTCGGATACTCCTGAAACATGGGGGCCGTGACAAATACAATGTGGAACACATTGGGTACAATGCGCGCTTGGATACCTTACAGGCGGCGATCCTTTTGGCGAAACTAAAATTTATCGATGAATTCAATGAAAAACGGAGGGCGATTGCCGAAACCTACACCCAGGGTTTTAAGAATTATTCCCTGGTAATTACACCAGTTGATGTGGATGGACATGTGTTTCACCAATACACGATTCGAACTCCTGACGGGCGTCGTGATGAAATTCAAAAGGTTCTCCTGCAAGAAGGAGTTCAGTGTATGGTGTATTATCCATTTCCACTAAATGAGATGAAAGTATTTGTTGGAAGAAGTCATGTTTGGGGCGACTTAAAAAATTCGGTAAACGCAAGCCGATGCGTCCTGAGCCTTCCCATCGAACCTCTTCAAGACCTTTCCATTACTCAGTTGGTGATTGCGGCTGTCAAAAAAGTTATTGAAAAAGTAACAGCGAAATAACCGTTCATCAAAAGGGGCCGATAGGGATGAAGGGAAAGACAATCCTAGGCATCGTTTCATTGGGTGTCCTCGCCTTTTTTATTTTTAAGGGCATACAACGAACATTGAATCCTGGTCATTTAATCGTATCGTTAGAGGCGATTAATTCGAGTCTGCCAACAGAAAATAAAATTAATCAACACACGATTGGTGTCGGTTTTGATTCGTTTGTATTTGATGGTGAGAACTTTATACACCATCAGCTTCCCATCCGACCTCCCCAACAAATGTCCATCAGTGTATGGGTCAAACCCTCCCCCCAGAGAGGTCTGATGCCAGATACAGTCATTATCCGAAAAGGTGAATATGAATTCGCTCTGACCCGTGATGAAAGGGAAGCTTCTCAATTATGGGCTTACGCCAATGGTGTCGGTAGTGTTACAAAATCGAATGATCTTAAAATTGGGTTTTGGAATCATGTTGTCCTTCGTTACGATGGCAAACAGATCGTGTTGTTTGTCAATGGGAAGGACGTGATGCGGCGTGAATATTCCGACCGGAATTCAATTGTGGGTTCAGATCTCTATATTGGAGGGGATGGGCGTCAAAACTTTCAAGGGGAAATTGCCCGGTTAAAAGTGTTCGATCGATCGTTGACAAAAATTCAGGTTGGCCTTCTTCGAGGGCTAGAATCTTTTTTAATGGTCCCTGGTTGGAGTATCATGCTAATTGGGGGTGTTTTGATTTTTCTGTTTTGGCTATCACAAAGAAGCATCGTATGGGCTGTGGGTTCTAGTTCTGTTTTGTTTTACTTAACGCACGTCTGGTTTTCCTTTAGAACGCTCGCGGCCCCTTCTGACCCCCTTCAATATGTCGGTTCTGCTGTTTGGAAGACCACCTATGGGTATTGGCCGTGGCTGGATCGCATTGTCCTGGCTAATAATTTGTTTGTATTTTGTGAAATATTTCCACCCATCTACGCCGGTCCAATATACATATTATTGGTCAACACTTCATTGTTGGCTATGTGTCTATGGTGGGCGTCTCGTTCGTCAGGGGTGTGGGCCACAATTATTGTCGGCCTCTTTTTTAACACAACCTACTTAACCCTTGGCTGGAGTACCTACGTCTATCCAGACCAAACGGTTGCCTTGTTTGGTTTAGCATCATTTATCTGTCTCTCAGCTTCATTTGAAAGGGATAATGCGAGAGTCTTAATCTTCCTGGCTGGTTTTTTTTCGGCTTGGGCAACTTTCAGTAAAGCAACAGGAATTGCTTCGATCCTGTTTTCCATTGGATTCTTAATTTTTAAGAAAGAGACACGGTGGATCATTCGATATATCATTGGATTTATGGTGGGTGTCCTGTGCGCTTTGGGGATATTTATTATCCTTTATAACTGGGAATCGTTGGTCAATGTTTGTTACTTGTTTTTTAAATCATCAATAAATGAGAATCTAAAGACCGCAGGAAAACCAATAAATAATTATTTTGATTTAATTATGAACAGTAAATATTACCCGATGCTCGCATTAATTGCATTGCTCGGGGCCTATCGTAATGTCATTACAAATTATTTGTTTACGATAAGTTGGGTGTATTTATTGTTTTTGTGTGTTATTCGATTAGGGGGACCACCCATTCCAAATTATTTTTATCCGGCATTTGTATTTTGTTTGCTTGGTACAGCCATTTATTTAGGTGAGGTCGCACATGAGAGATTAGCGAAATCTGAAATCTTTAATAGACCATTCTTATTCTTGATGGCAGGCTTTTTGGTGATTGTATTCGCTTTCTCCTACGCACGTATCTACCCCCCTGTTTCTCAATTTTCGTATGACTACAATTATTTTTTAGTTCAAGATGTCTATTCTGAAGCTTTCCCTTATCCGATAGGGGTAAAGCTCCTCTACTCGTGGGGCCCAGCTTTTTTAATAGGATTTTTTATTCTCATTGAGATTTTCTCATCCGCAACCATTTTCGCTGCTGGGTTTGGCCTCATCGTTTTTTTTATGGCGTTTTTAAATGGAGGGTTGGCTTACAAAAAGACAGCTTTTGATCGGAATGAGGCCCAGCCTTATTATTCTTTAATATCTATCTTTAACCGATTGCCTCATAAAATGTTTGGTGTTTTTATTGAAAATTCACAAGGCATGAAAATGGATAGGATCCCATGGGTCTACCGGGTGTTTTTTGATGGAAAATTTCATAGAAAAGAAACATTTGATGGTCAGATTGAAAACGAGAAGGAAGTGAATGCTTCAATTATAATATTGAAGGATAGAGAAACGGCTCATAATTTCACAGGCCGGTATATATTAACGGACAAACCCGAATATTTTTCAATGGGATCCCTCAATTATGTTTCCCTATCGAATTATCAATGGGATGACACCCTCTTAACCCTTATTGAAAAGAAGGAATGATCCGGATGTTAAATATCCTTTGGCTGAGGAAAACAAGGAGTGCGCCTTCAATGAGGCAGGCGAGTGTTGTTGCAAGGGCTGATCCGTAAATTGAAAAGTAGGGGATGAGTAATATATTGAGAACAATATTCGAAATGAATACGGTGAGAATCAAAGATGTATAAAGGCCTGGCCTTCCCCCTTGGAGAAAAATTCCCATGAAGGGGCGAAACGCTGCTCCCATAATTACCCCTATCACCAAAATACAAAAAGTCATGCTGCTGGCATAGGTGTTTCCCTTATTGTTCATGAATAGATTAAAAAAGAAAGGGTAGGCAATGAGGATAGCGATACAACCCGTAACGAAGAGGGGGAGAAAAAACGTGTAAACTCCCTGTTGGACCGATTTGAATGATTCGGCCTCTTTTTGTTTTGAAAACGCTTGCCCTAGAATTGGGTCTATATTTTGGCGAATGACGATAGGTATTTGTCCAAGTCCTTCAGCTAAAAGAGCGGGAAAGCTATAGACACCAATGAGCGCGTTGTTTTGAGTAATAAAACCCAAAAGCAGAATATCAACTCGGGTATTAAACTCAATAAGAATTCCACTGAAGACTCCTCGAAGGCCAAAAGACAGGTGTTTTTTTAAAGAGGGTAAAAATAACCTATTAAAACTAAATGCGATCGCGTTCTTTTGGCTATAACCGACGAGCAAAATGAATAACAGGAATTCGGAAAGGGAAAGGGACAAGCTATAAGAAACGGGGTCAAATTTATTTAGACAAAGAAAAAGCGTTGATGAGAGAATAAACAAAGCACGCAATCCTTGAAAAATAGCGTAGGCACGCATATGGCGGAGCGCGTTGAGAGAGAGCATGATCACTTTGTTTAACGAATAAAAAATAAGACCCGGTAAAGTCAGTAAAAACGCCGATAGGACGTTAGGGCTTTTAATAAAAATTGATAAGTGGTCTCTTGATAGAAAAATGATTAAAACAAGGGAACTAGCCAAGCCTCCCACAAGGACAAAAGCGGATGTGAAAATGGCAATACATTTCTCCTCATTATGAATGGAATGAGATATGTGATGTAAGACTGAAAATTGGAATCCTCCGACCCCGATTTGCGAAAAAACAATAAACAGGGCAAAGGCCTGATTAAATATGCCTAGGGAGGCATCGCCAGAAAGGTTTGTAATGGAATAGTTCGTTAATAAGCCACCCACAGCGAGGAAACAAAAACTGCTTATATTCCAAAGGACATCCGAGGCGAACTTTTGACTCATTACGCCGTGAATCTTCACCCATTGATTTCGGAAGCTCATTCTAAGTACGAATCTGTATGACCCGTGCGGGGATCCCTGCTGCGATTGATTTTTGGGGTATGTCTTTCGTCACCACCGCTCCACTCCCGATGATGCTGTTTGCCCCAATTGTGACCCCTTTATTAATTATGGCTCCGGCGCCTATCCAAACATCCTTTTCAATGGTGACACGACCAATGGTATAGTCTTGATGCATGATGAATCGATTGGGGTTATCAAACCCATGGTCCGCGGTATTGATGCACACATAAGGAGCAATGCGGACACCTTCCTCAATTTCCACTCCTCCAAATCCGTCGATGATGACGCCTTGATTAAGAGACACATTCTTCTTTATTCGGGTCTTCCAGGGGAACCAAATCATGACACCATCGGAAATTGAAATCGATTGTATTCTCCCCCAGGAAAATAGATATAAAATCACAAAACGAACGTAATTGATTAACGGGAAAGATGAATATTTGAATACCCCGTACACCGATAAATAGGCAGCATGTAATATGCAATTTTTCAATGTACGCATTTGTTCATTCGGAACCGTGAACCGTGGATTCATGCTATTTGAATTGAGATAGTGGCGGGATTTTTAATATTGTCTCAATTGTGTTCCGCATATCGATCCCAATGGTATCGCAATACCATCTAATGGATTCAAATCTGGGCTGGTTTTCTTGGGCAATCGTATTTATCGCTTGTTCACGTGTGATCATCCCTTCCCGAATTTGATTGCTGCGAAAAGTATCATTCTCGGTAAATCCAGCAATGTGATAATAAATGAAATTATAAAAGGCCGCGGTTCCATCCCCAATACGCCAGGTGCTATTCGTGTCTGTTGCTTTCTCCCAATGGTATTGGGCGAGAGTGGCGTCAATGCGTTTTTCGTCCCAAGGGACATAATCAAAAAGGTTGATGTAATTGTGCGGAATAAAATAATAGGAAACGAAGGCGCCCATTGTATCAACCAGAGAGGAATTTAAGTAAGCAGGATTCGTGGCGTATTCTTGGGCATAAAAAAAAGCCATTTTGAGTTTATTGAGGAGAGATAACGTGTAGGTATGATTCCGTTTGAATGTGGGCGGAATCCCACAAAAACCAGATTTAAACCCCGTGTTTTCAAGCATGTTTTCACATAAAAAAACCAGATCAAGACCGAGTTGTTTTCGAATCTTGTTTGTGTAATAAAAATATTGTTTATCACCGGCCATAAATAGTGGGATGGTTCCGAGTGACGGTTTCTTGAGCCAAGCCAAGACATTGTTGCGGATATTGGTGCGTTTCTTTGTGATATCGGCTGAAACAAGGATGTGTTCAATTCCCAGTTTGCCGCACAGCCTCGCCTGATTTCGTCGAGCTAAATCGGTGACCATTCCCCAGTCGTAAGTGTAAGAAACTGGGTTGAGTTTAAGAATGTTTTTGACATAATGGAGGCCGAAACTACTGTCACGACCTCCGCTGAGGGTGACAAGGCAATTCACCCTCCCTTTCGTGTGAAAAGGGGTAACGCGTTGTTGGAGCTTTTCTTCGCCTTGAATGGGTTGAGAGACGTGGTTCAAGCAATAGTTGCATACCCCTGACGGATCGAAACGGATGAAAGGCATTGTCTCGGGTAAAACGCAACGAGAACATCGCTTGAGTTTAGCAACGGACACGTGTTCCCTATTATAGTGAGTCCGCTCTCCTTCTGAAATCGGGGTGTTTGTTTTTTGTGGTGGGGTTTTCGAATGATTGGAAACGTTTGTAATAGTAATGGTATGGATTTTTGGTGTGCCTCCAAGGGGGACGCGGTTCAATGGGGCTTCATTTTTATTGGTGGTCATTTTAAAAAAGGTTAAGGGATCAGCGAGGTTATTGTTATTAATATGGATTGCTTGTTGAGGGGATACTTGTGAAATAGGACCCCGCAGCACCTTGTGGTTGCGCGATATTCTTTGAAGAATTATTTCCTCTGAAGCAAAAACACAGAAATATTCATTTCTCAGGTAATAAAGGGATCCGTTGTTTGTGGCGAGAATCACGCTGTGGCTGCTCTGGGGAAAAAATGCCACAGAGGCTGTGCCTTCAATAAGCGAAAAAACTTTGGCCAAAGAAGTTTCTTCTGTAAACCCCATTTGATAGAAGTGATTGAAGAGGGTTGGGATTATTTCCGTGTCAACTTCAAGGGCTCGGCTGAGTTGGTGGAATTGTGCCCAGAGGGAGGTGTCGTTAACAATAATTCCATTGTGGACGCAAACGCTGCCTTCTTTTACAACCGGTTGATTGTTGTATTCGTTGAGTTGGTTCCCATTCGTTACCAATCGCGAATGACCAATGGCATAAGGAGAAATGGCTGCGCACGCAGCGCGGAAAACGGGTTTTTTGGTAAATTCCGATGCGGACACTGCCCCTTTCAAAACATGAATTCTTTCCCCCGTGCTTAGAGCCAGCCCAGAGGCTTCTTTTCCGCGCGATTCTGAGAAAAGGAAGAGTTCCTTTAGGATGCTTCGATATTGATTGATTGGGAGTGACTGAGCGGTCAGGTGAGTGATTCCAAATATTCCGCACATAGGATGTTATGGTTTTTGCCCGTGGTGCATGTCCATCCAGAGGGCAAAAAGGATCGTTTGGATGGTGGTCATCAAAGAGGAGGTCAAAATCAGGAGTGTGGTTTTTGGGGCTTCGCCGTAAAGGTAAAAATAGTAAAAAAAACGCACGGTCATTGGTATGATAATGAACACGATGTTAATAAACGCGAATGCGTAGAATAAAACAAGGGGGTGAAAATCTCGAACAACATATTTTCCCCAGAGGCGTCTAAAAAAAAGGTGTATCAGTAAGAGCGATGTTTTGGGAATGTATTTCCATAACTTTATTTTGCTTTTTTCTCGACCATAAACCGGTTGCACTTCAATGTCTGTCGCACGAAAGCCCTCAATGTTGAGCATACATAAAATGTCCGCGTTATATCCATATCCGCGGGTCATTCGTTCAATGGGAATATTGCGTAGGGCTGAATTGCGAATGAGCGTGTAACCGCATTGGGGGTCCATGATCGAATAATACCCGGTCGCGAATTTCGTTAGAATGGTGAGAATTGCATTCCCGAAGAAACGATACGTGGGCATGGAATCAATGTTGCGGTGCAGGAGGCGATTCCCTTTGATGTAATCCGCTTGGGTGGCCAAAAGAGCATCAATCATCTTTGGCAGGTCACTCGGATGCATTTGGTTATCTCCCGCCATGATGGCGGTGACGTCGCCGTCGGATTTTGCGCTGGCTAAGTAGCCGTCAATCAAGCTTTGCCCCAGGCCTTTATTGGCCTCATGATGAATGAGAATGATTCGGCTGTCGACACGCTGGCGTTGCTTGATGCGGGAGGCGGTGTCATCGGTGCTTCCGTCATTAATAACAAAAATTGAATCGACGAATTCGGGAACACCTTCAAGAGTTTCTGTTATAAGATCGTTCTCGTTGTAGGCCGGAATAACAACGGAAATTTTAAGATTTTTGTGCATGCCCTATTTTGTCAAGAAAGAAATCCTTTCCCCAGTCAACGGTCCTTTGCAACCCCTGTTTGAAATCCGTTAAAAAGGAAAGCCCCAGATCGTTTTTTATTTTTGAATTATCGACATTAAAAAATTTGATGTCACCGGGTGTCCAATCTCCATATCGAACATCAGGGGATGGAATTTCTAAGCAGGTGGCCACCATTGATGCCAATTGGCCAATGGTCACCTGAATTCCGGAAGTGCAATTGTAAACTTGACCCCTGGATTTTTCAGCTGTCGCTGATCGAAGATTGGCTTGAACCACGTCATCAATATACGTAAAAGATCGCATCTGCGTTCCATCTCCAAAGATCGTGATCGGTTGCCCTGTTAGTAAACTCCGGACGTAAATAGAAACGACCCCACCGACATCACTTGATTCTTGGCGAGGGCCATAAATGTGAAAATAGCGAAGAATCGTTGTATTGAGACCGTACAGATGATCAAACACTTTCACATACCGCTCCCCAGCCAGCTTGCTGACGCCGTAATACGAAACTGGGGCAAGAGGGTGGTTTTCGTCTTGAGGGAAAACAATAGGTTCCCCATAAACAGAACCGGTGGACGCATGAACGAATTTTTTAATTTTGTATTTAACCGCAAGTTCGAGGAGATTAAACGTTCCGGTGCCATTGATCTCGAGGTCTTTCCTCGGATCTTTCATGCAGATTGTTTTTTTTGAAGCCGCCTGATGAAAAACAACATCCACGCCTGGGAAATGTTTTTCAAGGTCATGATCGTTTGTTATATCGCAATTGACTTCATGAAAATTATCGTACCCCTTCAGATGGGCGAGATTAATCGGTTTGCCAGCAAAGTAATTATCAATACTAATGGTTTCAACGCCCATCTTTACCAAAGCTTCAACCACGTGACTCCCGATAAATCCTGCGCCGCCAGTCACCAAGGCTTTTTTATAGGGAAAATTATTCATGGATTCCTTTGAAGAGTGATGTGCTTCCTGTTTGCTTTGGGTTTCGTCGCCAGAATCGGATTATGCCTTATGTTTTTATTTCCTGCAATCCATTGGTGTGCCAAGTGTCTCAGCTTATTGTAGTATTTGCGCACAGAATTTTTTCTCTCGTTTGTGCCCAAGGGGGGCTTCACTCCATCCCCTGGAAAGGGAAACCTATGGAAAAATCCGCGGACCATGAAGGTCCTGTTATTCAAATCGGGGCGTCCGAATTGATTGAGTTTTTGCGCGTGGGGGGGCGTATCCTTCTTCGAGCCCTTGTGGGAGGATTCGTGGGCGGGATACTTGGTTTTTTTATTGGATCCCATCTGCGGATAGACTATATTTCGGAAGCCTTTCTTGAGGTTTCGACAAACCCCATTCAAAAAGTATTGGACTCCCGGGCGGACTCTGATTTCTTGGCTGCAAAAAGTGACTCAACAAGTCAGGTGAAAACGGTTGAAGTCCTCGCCGAAACCCAAAATGTTTTGAATACGGTCACTTCCCGACTTAACGAAAAGGGGCTGAACACCCCAGTTTCTTTTTCTGCCAGGAGTATTCATAATACACGGTTGTTGCGTTTACAGGCCACATCGAGCTCTGCCAAGGAATCTATCCAAGGGGTTAATTTTTGGGCGCAAGCTGTTGTCGATGTTTTGGGCCAACAACGTGCCGAAATGTTTCAAAAGGGGGACGCATTGTTGGGGGGCCCCTATGAGAAATTGTGTCATGAAATGGAGGGTCTTCAATCTCAAATTAAACGACTTAAACCGCAGTTAGCTATTCAACAAGCTGAGCTTGAATCTCGGCAGTCCATGGTTATTGGTCAAATAAAAGAGCTGATGCTCATTGATCCTGCCATTGATCAAAATTCATATACGCTTCCCGTGATGAAAGAGGAGATGAAGAAACATAAATTGATTTTCCCAAATGCGCCTGTGGCAGGTGGGAATCAGGACGTTCTTCCCTTACGTGAATTCCCTCTTGGAGTGGAGTCCGGAACCAAAATTCAGGGGATTATTACTTATGGGGCAAATCCTCTGTATCTGGACCTGCAGAAGAAAATTAGCGATATGGCGGTGGATCAAGAGACTCTTGTTTTTCGTAGGAACCAACTCAAAAATAGCATAAAGGAAAACAAAACATTAATCGACAGAATTTCCGGGGCTATAATCACCTCTTCTGTTTCGTTAGATCGGTTGGAACGTGATTATGAGATCGCAAATAAGAGTTTTATAGCCATTTGTTCCAATATGGGTGAAACGAGACTTGCCGGCAGTGTCCCAATGGCTAATGTTCGGATAGCGAGCCAGGCGGTTGTCCCTGGGGAAAAGACAAAGGTCAAGGCGGCCACAAGTTTTTTTTCCTTCCTTGGGTTCTTGGGGGTATTCATTTTTTTCTCCTTTAGAGTCAAACCTGGCGTATCCTCCATTTTTTTAAATCATGGGTGATCAACGATATCCCAATGAGGGATCCTCTTTTTCTCGAAAGTCCTTTTCTTATGCATTTTAAAAAAGCCATCGTATTCCTCCACGATTTATTGGTCGCGGGACTGGCGTGGCTATTGGCATTCCATTTCCGATTTAATTTTTCTATTCCTGACTCAAACAAAGAAAGTTTGCTCTGGTCTTTGGTGATTGTCGTGAGTGTTCAAGGCGTCGTTTTTTGGGGATTTGGGCTCTACCGGAGTCTTTGGCGTTTCGCGAGCCTTCCAGACCTGAGACGTATCGTGCTGGCCGTTCTGGTTTCCACCTTAGCCTTTGTGATGGCCCTTTTCCTTTATCGTCGGTTGGAACAAGTGCCGAGATCGGTGCTCCTTTTGGACCCCATATTATTGATCACGTTTATGGGGGGAAGTCGTTTTCTTTATCGATCTTGGAAAGACGGGCATCTCATCCCCATCCGAAAACTTTCGGCCACGCCTGTGTTGGTCTTAGGAGCAGGGCAATCGGCGTCTCGACTTCTTCGAGAGCTCTTTCGTGGAAGCGAGTGGGAAGTGGTGGGGCTGCTGGACGATGATCCCCAGAAAAAAGGCCGGATGCTGTCCGGGGTCACCGTGCTTGGCGCTGTTTCGGAACTGGCGGGATGTGCTAAAAAATACGATGTGACCCAAGTGATTCTGGCTATGCCCTCCGCCTCTCCCTGGCGTCGCCGAACAGTTGTGGAAGCCGCCAATGCGGCGGGGTTAACTGTTTTGACAGTGCCACGGTTGGAAGATCTGCTGACGGGGCGGCTCAGTGTTTCCCAAATTCGCCGAGTGGAGTTGGAGGATTTGTTAGGTCGTGGCCGGGTCAAGCTTGATGAAGCAGGTTTACACGGTTTGTTGACGAATCGGGCCGTTTTAGTAACGGGGGCGGGAGGATCCATTGGATCGGAACTTTGTCGTCAAATCGCCCGGTTCTCTCCTTCAAAGTTGATGCTATTGGAATCCAACGAATTCGCCCTTTATCGCATCGAACAAGAGTTTTTTGAGCACTTTCCATCCATTCCCATCATCGCGTTGTCCGCCGATGTTCGAGATCCTCGTCGTTTGGATGAGTTGTTTCAACGTTTCTCTCCCCAGGTTGTCTTTCATGCGGCGGCGTATAAACACGTCCCCCTCATGGAAAATGACAATTGTTGGGAAGCCGTCCGCAACAATGTATTGGGAACCCTCAATACCGCTCACGCTGCGATTCGTCAGGGGGTGGAAAAATTTGTCTTTATCTCTTCTGACAAGGCTGTGAACCCCACCAACGTGATGGGGGCGACAAAACGATTGGCCGAAATGGTTTGTCAAGGGCTTCATTCCGTTGGCAAGACACAGTTCGTTGTTGTTCGGTTCGGGAATGTGCTTGGGAGTACCGGAAGCGTTATTCCCAAATTCAAAGAACAGATTGCGCGTGGGGGGCCTTTGACCGTCACTCATCCTGATATGACACGGTATTTCATGTTGATCCCGGAAGCAGCCCAGTTGGTGCTTCAGGCCGGGCTCATGGGAAAGGGGGGCGAGCTCTTTGTCCTCGATATGGGATCTCCTGTCAAAATTCTTGACCTCGCTCAGGACATGATTCGCCTCTCTGGATTTAAACATGACGAAATAAAAATCGTTTTTACCGGTCTTCGGGCGGGCGAAAAAATAAAGGAAGAGCTACTGGCGGACGAAGAGAAAACTCTCCCCACTCACCACTCTAAAGTGCGTATTGCTCGGGCAAGGGAAGTCTCCCCCACCTTTCTTAATGATTTGTGCAACTGGATTGAACAAACTCCGATCCTTTCGGATGAAGAGGTTAAGCGAGGGCTTCGAGACTGGATCCCTGAGTATTCCTTTGAGCGTGCCCCTCAACCCCCTCGGCACCGGTGACTTTTTAGTGACGACGCGTGTGGACCGCCCGGTCAATGACATTGGATTTTTTCACCGGCTTTTGGTGTTCCTCTTGGGGTTTTCTCCTTTTTTCTCGATTGCTGCAACGAACATCTTTCTCGTCATTCTTTTCCTGTTGTGGGTAGCCGATTTGGTTCGAAAAAAAACGTCTATATCTATTCATCACACACCTTTTGACCTTGTTCTGGTCTGCTATTTGTCCGTGTGGTTTTTGGCTGGTTTAGTGGGGTATTCCCCGATTGAAAGCTTAAAAAAAGCGGTAAATTTTCAGCATCCCTTATTATTTTACTTTCTACTTTTTTCTTATGGAGGGCGCCTCATCCCGTCCGTCCTTTGTGGGCTGGGTGTGGGCGCGGGTCTCAATGTTCTCTACGGTTGGGGACAATTCATCCTCTGGGAAGGAGTGTATGACTTTAAAGGGGGGGAGATTCCGGCCTGGTTTCAACGTCTTTCGTTTTATTGGCAAAAAGTTATTTCACTTTCCCCGAAAGATAATCGGATTCATGGGTCCCTCCATCTAATGACGTATAGCCATCTCCTTTTACCCCCATTCTTTTTTATGGGAGCCCTTCTTCTTGAAAAAAAGGAGAAGATTCTTATGTGTTTGGTTGGGTTTCTTCTTTCCGGTGCGGCCTTGGTGTTTGCGGCGGAACGGGGGCCGATATTGGCCGGGGGAATCGGGTTGCTCTTTATCTTCGTCATTCATCCACGACGTGTTCGTTTGCTGGTTCCGATGCTCTTTATCCTATCCCTGGTCTTTATTTACCCCGCTTCCCGTATTAAAATGGGAGACATCTTCGATGCGCAACGCTTTAAAGAAAACCATAGGCTTGCCATCTGGAAGGGTGGACTCTACGTGTTCTCTCGTCATCCACTTTTAGGCGTGGGACCGGGCCAAATCAAACGAGCCGTGGAACATTACAAAGATGAATCAGATTTTCCCCCGAATCCAAAAGGTCAGGCGGGTGACCTCCATAATTATTACCTTCAAAGATTAGCGGAAATGGGAATCCCTGGCCTCGTGGTGTCCTGCTGGCTTCTTTGGGTTTTATTGGAAAACGGAAATAATTGTTTTCGCAAAAGGAATTCTGTCGCTCAAGCATTTCCCGAATGGGCTCCTGAAACAATCAATGCCCTTTCCCTTTGTTTTTTTGCGTCTTTTCTTTCCTTCCTTTTCGTCAACATTACGGAACGGGCGTTTGATGACGCGGAGGTTTCCCTGGTGTTTTGGATGATGGCGGCTGCGTCTGTTTGGCTCGTGCGACAGTCAAACCGAGTTCGTCTCTCTGTATGAAGTCTCTCTCTGTCTGGGTTGTTCAAGTTGGCGAGAATATGCGTTTTGCGGAGAACCCGGTTCTCCAGCGGACCGGTTATTTGGTTGAAAAACTAGTAGAGCGAGGGCATCGGGTTTTGTGGTGGGGAAGCGCATTTGACCATTTCAAAAAAGAATGGCTATTTAATTCGGACCAGAAGGTATCTCTGCGTTCAGGTGTTGAGTTCATTGCCTTGGGGGGGAGGGGCTACAAGAAAAATATATCTTTGGCTCGATTTAGGGATCACCGAGTTTTGTCATCGAAATTCCGAAGCCTTGCACCAGACTTTGATCGGCCAGACGTCATGGTTGTATCAACGCCGCCCTATGACCTAGCTTATGAGGCCGCTCTCTACGCAAATGAACGGCGAATCCCGTTTCTTGTGGATGTCCGAGATCCATGGCCAGATCTCTTTGTAGACCACTTTCCAAAACCATTACGATGGTTGGCTCGCTTTTTTTTAATGGGCGAACGGCGACGGCTGCAAACTGCTGTGCGTTCGGCCACGGCCATTCTTTCAGTAACGGAAGATATGTTGGAGTGGGGCCTCGCTCACTCTGGCCGCAAGAGAACTTCCCAGGACCAGGTCTTGGGTTTAGGATTTTCAACTTTTAAGGGATCTGACGATAGGGTTTCTCCACGTCTAATAGAAAAGGCGGGACAATGGAATGGGAAATTTGTCGTTCTTTTCGTTGGAACGATTTCCCCCTCTTATCATAATCCAGCCATTTTATTGAAGGCTGCTCGGCTTCTGTCCTCGAGCAACCTTCATTTTGTCATCGCAGGGGAAGGGGAAGGGTTAGAAACTATTCGAAGTGAGGCTAAAATCTTACCTAATGTTACTGTAACTGGGTGGTTAAACCGCGCGGATTTGCAGTTCGTACTGCTCCGATCCCATGTGGGGGTGTGCCCCTGTTCAGTTTCATTGGAGATTCCAACGAATAAATTTTTCGCTTATATCTCTGAGGGCCTCCCGGTGGTTTCTTCGTTTGGAGGCGAAATTCGGAATATAATTGAAAAAGAAAAGGTTGGGCTTTTTTATCCCCCTGGAGATCTAGGTAATTTGGTAAAATCTCTCCGCCAACTTTCCGATGATTCCGTTTTTTTTAATCTGTGTTCAAAAAATGCAACACGGCTCTTTCACGAAAGGTTTAACGCCTCTGTCATTTATTCCAGATACGCCGAAAGGGTCGAGGCTCTCGTGCGAGGCGAAATGGGACCCAATAAAGGAAAGAGTCATCGATCGGGAGATTTGTAAATTGAAACGAATGATTGATATTTTTTTGTCAACGACTGGTTTAATTTTTCTATTACCCTTTATCGCGTTGATCGCTTTTTTGATCAAACGTGAAGACGGGGGGCCTGTTATTTATGGGGGAAAACGGGTGGGGTTAAACGGTGGATTGTTCTCCCTTCTCAAATTCAGAACGATGGTTGTGAACGCCGACAAAATCGGTGGGTTTACTGCTTCCGATCGGGATCCGCGAATCACTAAAATTGGGCTGTGGCTTAGGAACAAAAAATTAGATGAACTTCCGCAGCTGTGGAACGTCATCCGTGGGGACATGAGCCTTGTGGGCCCTCGCCCGGAGGTTAAGCACTATGTGGACATGTTTACGGCTGAGGAGAAAAAGATTTTAAGCGTTCGCCCGGGGATCACGGACTGGGCATCACTCGCGAATCCGGATGAGGGGGCATTCTTAAAAGATCATCCCGATCCAGAGAGGGGATACATGGAGCTTATTCGCCCAACAAAATTGCGTTTGCAAATGAAATACGTGGATCACCATAATTTGTGGGTGGATCTGGTCATCCTGTGGCAAACAGCACGAACCCTTCTTTTTAAAAAACATGTTGACCTTAAATTCCTTTGAAAACAACAATGAAAAATGTTGATTTTTTAATTCAACTCTACACCTCGATGGTTCGTATTCGGACATGCGAGGAAAGCCTTGTTGATCCCATTCAAAGAGGGGAAATCAAGACCCCGTGCCACCTTTGTTCTGGGCAGGAGGCCGTGGCTGCAGGCGTTTGTGCTGCTCTGAGGAAAACGGACGCCATTTTTGGCGGACATCGCTCCCACGGCCATTATTTGGCCAAAGGGGGAAGTATGGACGAACTGGTGGCTGAGATTTTTGCGAAAAGCGGCGGATGTTCCGGAGGACGAGGCGGATCCATGCACATCATTTCTCCCGAAAATGGTGTGTGGGGGGTTGTCCCGATTGTGGCTGGTACGATTTCGTTAGCGACGGGAGCGGCGATGGCGGCCAGAATTCAAAAAAAAGACCAAGTCGTTGTCAGTTTCTTCGGTGATGGAGCGACCGGGGAGGGTGTTCTTTACGAATCCCTCAACCTTGCCTCTCTCCTTAAACTTCCCATCATTTATGTTTGCGAAAACAATTTTTATTCGACCCACATGCCTTTACGGGAGTGTCGGCGTAGGGACAATATTTTTCAGACCGGTCTTCCTTTCGGTATTCGCGGGATTCGATTGGACGGAAATGATGTGCGTGCTGTCTTTAAGGCTTCTCAGAAAGCGGTGACCCTTTGTCGTTCCGGGAACGGTCCCGTTTTCTTAGAATGCGTGACCTATCGATTGCGGGGGCATGTGGGCGCCGATGATGTTGTGCAGGGAAGTCATACCGATATTCGCCCTCCCGCCGAGGTGGAACGCTGGCGTCGTCGTGATCCATTGTCGCGGTTCAAAAAAGTTTTGATCAAGGCAGGTGTCAGCCAAGTTGCGCTGAAGAAAATTCAGAAGGAATCCTCAGAGGAAGTCGCGCGGGCCCATGCTTTCGCTCGCCGGAGTCCCGCTCCCCTGTCTCGCGATTTGGGAGAAAATATTTTTGGACCAGTGGTGGCTTTATGACTTCCGTGACCCGATCTTCTTCTGCCCCAAAGACATCCCCGTCGCGGCGATTGACCTTTAGTTTGGCAATAAATGAGGCGATTCATCAGTCTATGGCGGCGGATGAACGTGTGGTTCTTCTTGGGCAGGGAGTTAAAAGTCCATGGTATGTGGGTAACACAACACGGGGTCTCTTGGAACGGTTTGGGGAGTTAAGGGTTCAAGACACCCCGGTGTCTGAAAATGCTGTCACGGGGGCAGCGGTGGGCATGGCCATTGCGGGGCTCCGTCCCATTGTTGTGCATCCTCGGGTTGACTTTTTGGTTTATGCGCTTGATCCCATTTTGAACCAGGCGGCCAACTGGCGCTACATGTTTGGGGGGCGATCCTCGGTTCCCATGGTTCTTTGGGCCATTGTCAATCGTGGGGGAGAGCAGGGCGCCCAACATTCCCAGTCTCTGCATGCGCTGTTTGCCCATGTACCGGGTTTAAAGGTGGTGATGCCATCGACCCCTCATGACGCCAAAGGATTAATGGTTTCAGCCATTCAGGACAATGACCCTGTCGTTTTTATAGATGAACGTTGGTTGTATTCGACAGAAGACGAAGTTCCGGAAGATTTTTACTCCATTCCCTTAGGGCGAGGGGTGGTTCGGCGGGTGGGCCGAGATGTGACCTTGGTGTCGGCATCCTTTTTGTCTAAGGAGACCGTTCGCGCGGCGGAGGTGTTGGCTGAGGAGGGAATTGACGCCGAGGTGATCGACCTGCGAACCATCAAGCCTTTGGACAGTAATCTGGTGTTGTCTTCTCTCAAGAAAACGGGCCGTTTGGTGGTTGTGGATGGGGGGTGGCGAACATGTGGGTTTGCCGCCGAAGTCGCCGCATTGGCCGCTGAAGCAGGGCCAGCCATTCTTCGTGCTCCCGTGGTTCGGATCACTTTGCCGGATATCCCAGCACCGGTCAGCACCTCGCTGGAGGAGGTTTACTATTTTGGATATAAAGAAATTGTTCAGCGAACGAAAGGAGTGATGTCATGACCTCTACTTCATCTACAGAAAAGGTCCGATTTGTTGGTTACACCCGGCAATACGATCGCTGGAAAGAAAAGTTCAACAGCGTTTTTCATGAAATCATGTCGCAAGGGGAGTTCATCCTTCGCAGGCACCTGAGTGATTTTGAGGCCAGAATCGCTAAATACGTCGGGACCAAACACGCCATTGGAATGAACACTGGGACGGACGCCCTTTACTTATCTGCTCATGCCTTAGGGTTCGGTCCAGGCGACGAAGTCATCACCGTGGGGCACACGTTTGTCGCCACGATTGGAGCGATTGCCCAATGTGGGGCGACGCCCATTTTGATTGACGTTTCGGACGATTTTAATATGGACGTTCGCCAAATTGAAATGGCCATCACACCTCGAACCAAGGGAATTATCCCAGTTCATTTGAACGGGCATGCCGCTGATATGGACGCGATTTTGTCCATTGCGAAGCGGCACGGTTTAAAAGTGATTGAAGATGCCGCCCAGGCTTTAGGGGCCACTTATAAGGGAAAAAGGACCGCCTCCATGGGCGATACGGGTATTTTTAGTTTTTATCCTGCCAAAATGTTGGGGACGGCTGGCGACGGTGGAATGGTTTGCACTAATGACGATCTTCTGGCACGGAAGCTGAGGGCTTTTCGAGACAACGGGCGTGTGGAGTCTGTCGAACAAATCGAGTGTTTTGGGTGGTGTACGCGTCTGGACAATCTTCACGCGGCTCTGCTAAACATGAAATTTGATTATTTTGATGAAGACGTGAAACGTCGGCGCGCCATTGCGCTCCGTTACGATTCCGCTTTGCTTGGCGTGGGGGATATCAAAACTCCCCCGGTGTCTTCGTCCGAGTATTATGACGTTTTCCAAAACTATGTCATCCGATCCCAAAAACGCGATTCTTTGGTGAAGCATTTACGAGACAACGGAATTGAGATTTTGATTTCATGGTCTCCCCCCAATCACAAGCAGATGGGGTTAAAACTGAGCCATTTTCAACTCCCTAAAACAGAGGAAATTTCAAGGGAAGTTCTGTCCTTGCCGATGTATCCCGAACTTCGAGACGACGAGGTGGATCGCGTGGTCTCTGAAATTCGCCGGTTTTTTAAATGACCCTGCCGGCTGTCACTCCTGAACAACAGGATTACACTTCGGTTTCTGAACTGAGTGGTTACCGTGTCACCAAAGATCAGCTGGTGCGTATGTTTACACGTTACATGTTCGCTTCTGATCTTTGCACTGATCGTGATGTTCTGGAGGTGGCCTGTGGGTCAGGGCAAGGGTTAGGTCTCGTTGCCCGACGCGCCAAAAGCGTGAGGGGGGGGATTTTGATCCCGCCATCGTTGCCTTGGCCACTCAGCATTACGGGGACCGGATATCCGTTCAGCAGATGGACGCCCACTCGATTCCTCTTGACTCCGGGAGTTTGGACGCTATTATTTTATTCGAGGCCATTTATTATTTGAGAGATCCGCATCTCTTTGTTCGTGAGGCCAAAAGGCTTTTAAGGAAAAATGGAATCCTTCTCGTTGGTTCGGTGAATACGGAATGGGCCGGGTTTAATCCAAGTCCTTTCAGTCACCGCTATTTTTCAGCCTCGGAGTTGGCCCACCTCCTCCAGGGAGAGGGGTTTCAGACCGAACTTTTTGCCGATTGTTTTGTCGGAGAGGGTGGGCTCAAAAGCCGAGTCGTCGAGTGGTTAAAGGAAGTCGCCGTGCGGTTTCATCTGATCCCGAAGACCATGAAAGGGAAGGAAGTTTTAAAGCGGATCTTTATGGGCCGACTTCAACATCTTCCTGCGGAACTGGAGGAAGGCTTAATGAGTTACCTGCCCCCGGTCCCTGTTTCCGTTGAAGCTCCGGTTAAAAATTACAAAGTGGTGTTTGTTTTGGGTAGAATAAATCAGTGAGCTTTTTTAAAACGCGACATAATATTGGGGGATGTCTTTGAACACACTAAGCCAACTTTCAACGAAAATTGAAAAGAAATCAGTCCGTGTGGGGGTTATGGGGCTGGGGTATGTGGGGCTACCCCTCGCGGTGGCTTTCGCTCAAGCCGGGTGTCGGGTTGTGGGGTATGATGTTGACGATCAAAAATGTAAATCCCTTTCCCAAGGAAATTCTTACATCCCCGATATCCCCTCCTCCGTTCTAGGGCCCTTAGTAAAGAAAGGATTCCTTGTGGCAAGTTCAAATTCTGATGTTCTTGCAAAGGTGGATGTGGTGGTGGTCTGTGTCCCCACTCCTTTAGGAAAAAGTAAAGACCCCGACATTAGCTACATCGTTGCGTCCGCTGACGTGTTGGCTGTAAATCTGAGGAAAGGCCAATTGGTTGTCTTAGAGAGCACGACGTATCCCGGGACAACACGGGAATTGATCCTACCGAAATTGGAGTCTCGGGGGCTTCGAGTTGGCCGTGATTTCTTTTTGGCCTTTTCACCTGAAAGGATTGATCCCGGGAATTCTCATTTCGGATTGGGGAATACTCCAAAGATTGTTTCTGGGTTCACACCGACCTGCTTGGATGTGGTTAAAAAATTCTATGGTTTGATTTCCAACCAAGTGGTTCCGGTCTCTTCGCTTGAGGCGGCCGAAATGAGCAAATTGCTGGAAAACACCTTTCGCGCCGTTAATATTGCTCTGGTCAACGAGGTCGCCCTCATGTGTAACCGGTTGGGGTTGAATGTCTGGGAGGTTATTGATGCGGCGGCCACAAAGCCCTTCGGCTACATGAAGTTTTTCCCGGGGCCTGGGATCGGCGGACATTGCATTCCTTTGGATCCCCATTACCTCTCCTGGAAGCTTAAAACGCTAAATTTCAATTCTCGTTTCATTGAATTGGCTGAGGACATCAACTCTTTCATGCCCCGCTATGTGGTCGAACGGTTGACGGAGGCCTTGAACATGAAAAAAAAGGCTGTCCGAGG
The DNA here is from genome assembly GCA_016788905.1 of Elusimicrobiota bacterium. Taxonomy (NCBI): domain Bacteria; kingdom Pseudomonadati; phylum Elusimicrobiota; species Elusimicrobiota bacterium. The sequence goes on along the minus strand of JAEURZ010000013.1, from coordinate 29,945 downwards.
GGCTCGGATTTTATTGTTGGGGGTGGCCTACAAGAAGGACATCTCCGATGTTCGCGAGTCTCCCGCGTTACGGATTATCGATGAATTGATGCGGTTGGGAGCCGAGGTTTCTTTTTCGGATCCATTTGTTACTTCCCTTCGAGTGGAAGGTCGAGTTTTTAAACGTAAGTCATTGACCGCCCAATTATTATCATCTCAGGATGCGGTCGTGCTGGTGACGGATCACAGTCAGTTTGACATGCCATGGGTTGTTTCTCAATCTTCCCTTCTCTTGGACACACGCAACGCCACCCGAAACGTTTCTGACCGCCAAAATATCGTTCTGCTCTAGAAACATGGAGATACCCCAGGCCGAATCACGGGGGGGATTGTTCCGATGCCTGTAAGCGTCGAATTATTGAAGTGAACCCTAAATGCGCATTCTTGTAACGGGTGGGGCGGGGTTTATAGGGTCCCACATTGTGGATGCCTATTTGGGGCATGGACATCAAGTAACGGTCGTTGATGATTTGTCGACAGGTCGTCGGCATAACCTAAACCCCCATGTTCGTTTAATTAACGCGGATATTCGAGACGCTTCGCTTTCACGGGTATTTATAAAAGAACGTTTTGATCTGGTGAATCATCACGCGGCGCAGTTGGACGTTCGGAAAAGCGTGAGTGATCCCGTGTTTGATGCCAGCGTTAATGTCCTTGGGCTTTTAAACCTGTTGGAACTTTCCCGCCGTTATAAAGTTAAAAAGTTTATTTTTGCCGCTTCAGGTGGGACCTACTATGGGGAGTGTGCGCGTCCGGCGCGAGAAGAGTCTCCCGCCCAGCCGCTCTCCCCCTATGGTGTTACTAAGTTAGCGGGGGAACATTATGTCCGGGCTTACGGTGCGCTCCACGGAATAAAATTTACTGTTTTGCGGTACGGCAATGTCTATGGTCCTCGGCAAGATCCTCACGGCGAGGCTGGGGTTGTTGCGATTTTTTGTCAGCGGTTATTGGCAGGGCAGACCGCTTTCATCTACGGAAACGGAAAACAGCAAAGGGACTATGTTTTCGTGGGCGATGTGGCACGGGCCAACATTGCCGCGCTTGCCAAAGCCGATGGGGAGTCCGTGAATATTGGTATGGGAAAACCGACGGACGTGACTCGTTTGTTTAAGATTTTGAGCGCGTGCCACGGAAAGCCCTCGACAGTCGAACACAAGCCCCCTCGGACCGGGGAGCTCTTTCGGAGTGTTCTTGATGTGTCCAAGGCGGCCCGGGTGTTGAAATGGAAACCGATGGTTTCTCTGGAAGACGGATTGGCCGAAACCTACCGACATATTTTCAAGAGTCGTACACCCTTTCCATCCCCCTCTCCCGCACGCAAGAGAGGGAAACCGCTTCTGACGGCTTAAAGGACATCATGAGAGGGCCGGCGGTGTTTCTTGATCGAGATGGGACGTTGAACGTCGAAAAAGATTATGTTTATCGCTATGAAGATTGGGAATGGGTTCCCGGCGCCGTGGACGGATTGAGAGACTTGATCGGTCTGGGGTTCCGCCTGGTGGTCGTGTCGAACCAATCGGGAATAGCTCGGGGCTACTTTGGGGTTTCGGATGTGCAGGCCCTCCATCATCGGGTCGCTCAGGAACTTCGTGAAAAGGGAATTGAGTTGGCCGGTTTTTATTTCTGTCCCCACGGGCCGGGAGGGGGGTGCGACTGCCGAAAACCGGCGCCTGGTCTTCTCCTTCGGGCCGCTCAGGATCTTGGTATTGATCTCCACCGTTCTTTTATGGTGGGGGATAAGGCCAGTGATGTTGAAGCCGGTCAGCGAGCGGGGGTTCATCCCTTACTGGTGGAAACTGGATACGGGAAAGAACAGCGTTCTCAGGTGGGGTCTCCTGTCCCTGTTGTGCGTGATTTTTCCGCTGCGGTGAAGTGGATTGTTTCGAAGAGCAAGACCGAAGGCGATCCGCAATGAAAGCGTTAATCCTTTTAGGGGGACTGGGGACTCGTTTAAAACCTTTAACGTCTTTTAGTCCTAAACCGCTCCTTCCCATCCTGAATCGACCCTTTATTGGATATCAACTGGATTTGTTGAAAAAATATGGAGTGCGCGAGGTGGTGTTGGCCCTTGGGCATCAGGCGGCTCATTTTCGACGGGCGTTGGGGGATGGGCGACGGTGGGGGGTTCGGTTGACCTATTCGTTAGAGAAGGAACCCTTGGGGACCGGTGGGGCCATTCGGTTGGCTCTCCCCCATCTCTCAGGGCCAGCCTACATCCTGAATGGGGATGTGTTAAGTGATTTTGATTTAGGACAGTTGGCCGCCGTTCATCGCCATCGAAAGGCCGACGCTACCGTGGTTTTGGTGGAGGTCGACGATCCTTCCCATTTCGGGCTCGTGGAAACGGATCGTGAAGGGACGGTTCGACGGTTTTTGGAAAAGCCTTCCGGGGGGAAATCCCCGGTGCGAACGGTCAACGCGGGATGCTATTTGTTTTCGCCCAAAGTGGTGGAGCGAATTCCGTCCGGGCGGGCGGTGTCCATCGAACGTGAAATTTTTCCGGCCCTCTTGTCGGAAAAATTTAAGGTGGTTTCTTTCCTTCATCGGGGGTATTGGTCCGACATCGGCACGTTATCCCGTTATTGGCGAACCCATAGGGACCTTCACGAAAGAGGACAATGGCCCAAGGGATTAAAGCTTCGAAAAGGGCTACGTCTTGAAAAAGGGGTCGTGGTGGGAAAAAGCCCGAAAGTATTGGGGACGGCCGTTATTGGGGAGGGCGCGTGGGTGGGAGATCATGTGGAATTTGAGGGGCATGTGACTTTGGGCGCACGAACTCGAATTGAATCTTCTGTGCGATTATCGGATTGCGTTATTTTAGAAGGCGTTCGCATTGGTTCCCACACACGTGTTGAAAAAAGCATCATTGGTCCCCAATCCGTTGTGGGATCCCATTGTTTTGTTGGTCCCAATCAGGTTTTGGGGAGTGGGGCTCGATTGCCCTCTCATTCCCAGGTCTTTCCTGGGTTAATGTCAACGTGATTCGAGGGAAGATCTCCCCCATTCGTTTTTGAGACTGCCAATGCCATTGGGAATTGATATAATCCGTTTCTTCCCAATTTGACACCTGAAAAAAGGAGAGTTTTTATGCGTCGTGATAAATATGTTTTTACATCCGAATCGGTGACGGAAGGGCATCCCGATAAGGTGTGTGACCAAATTTCGGACGCTGTTTTGGATGCCATTCTTAAAGACGATCCGCGGGGGCGGGTGGCGTGCGAGTCTTTTGTGACCACCGGTTTGGTGGTGGTGGGCGGCGAGATTACCACCAACACGTGGGTGGACGTGCCCTCCTTGGTTCGGTCCGTGGTCGCTGATATTGGGTACACCGACCGTCGTTTCGGATTTGATGCGGCCAGTTGCGGGATTTTAAACGCCATCGGTCGGCAGTCCCCGGATATTTCCCAGGGTGTTGATACGGGAGGGGCCGGGGACCAGGGGCTTATGGTGGGGTTCGCCTGCGATGAGACGAAAGAGTTAATGCCGACGCCTATTAGTTTGGCGCATCAACTGACCCGACGGTTAGCGGAAGTCCGTAAGAAAAAAATCCTTCCCTATCTGGGGCCGGATGGCAAATCTCAGGTGACGGTGGAATACGAGAACGGAGAACCCGTTCGGATTGACGCGGTGGTGATTTCCAGTCAGCACGACACGTCTATCTTGGATCGCTCTGGAAAAAAAATAACCAATAAATCCGTGGAAGATATGATTGAAAAAGTCATTCTCCACGTTTTGCCCAAGAAGATGTTGGACAAAAAAACGAAGTATTATGTGAACCCCACCGGGAAATTTGTTGTGGGTGGTCCCGAAGGGGACACCGGGGTGACCGGTCGAAAGATTATTGTGGACACCTATGGCGGGTGGGCTCCCCATGGGGGAGGGGCCTTCAGTGGAAAAGATCCCACCAAAGTCGATCGATCCGCCTGTTACATGGCGCGTCACGTGGCAAAAAACATTGTGGCGTCAGGATTGGCCCGCCAATGCACGGTCCAACTGGCCTATGCCATCGGTGTTGCGGATCCTGTCAGCGTCATGGTGGACACCCACGGGACAGGGGAGGTGCCGGAAAGCCAATTGGTGACCCTGGTGCGTGAAATGTTTCCCTTGACCCCCAAGGGCATCATCGACTACCTGAAACTGCGTCGTCCTTTTTATCAAAAAACAGCGTCCTACGGTCATTTCGGTCGGGAAGACGCTGATTTCTTCTGGGAAAAAACCAATAAAGCCGCCGAGTTGAAAAAAGGCGCGAAGGCCTAAACCATGAAATATGACGTCAAAGATATTCGTTTGGCTGATGCGGGTGAAAACCTGATCACGTGGGCCGAGCGGGAGATGCCCGTTCTTCGTTTGATTAAAGAGCGTTACACGAAGCAAAAGCCCTTTAAGGGGATTCGGATGTCCTGTTGTTTGCACGTCACAACAGAGACGGCGAACCTGGCCATCACGTTAAAGGCGGGCGGGGCGGACGTGGTTCTGTGTGCGTCCAACCCCCTTTCCACCCAAGACGAAGTGGCCGCGGCGTTGGTCAAAAAACACGGTATTCGGACGTATGCGATTAAGGGCGAAGACAATAAAACCTATTACAAACACATCTACGCCGCACTGGATCACCGTCCCCAGATTACGATGGACGATGGGGCCGACGTGGTGGGGGTTTTGCATAAAGAACGGCGGAACCAACTGCCCGATGTGATCGGCGGTACGGAAGAGACCACCACCGGCGTCGTTCGTTTGCGGGCCATGGAAAAAGATGGGGTGTTGGAATACCCCATCATTGCCGTTAACGACGCCCTGACCAAGCATATGTTCGATAACCGATACGGCACGGGGCAATCCACCCTGGACGGGATTTTACGGGCCACCAACGTTCTCTTCGCTGGAAAAACCGTGGTTGTTGCCGGTTATGGTTGGTGTGGTCGTGGTGTGGCCAGCCGGGCTCGCGGGTTGGGAGCCCATGTGGTGGTGACCGAAGTGGACCCGTTCCGTGCCCTTGAGGCCGTGATGGACGGGTTTGGTGTGATGCCCATGGGTGAGGCCGCCGCGATTGGAGATATTTTCATTACGGTCACTGGGGATATCGCTGTTCTTCGCGCCGAACATTTCAAGAAGATGAAAGACGGGGCTATTGTGGCCAATTCGGGGCACTTTAATGTTGAGATCGACATCCCCGCCTTAGCCAAAATGGCGAAAACGAAACGGCAGGCGAGACCCTATGTGGATGAATATAAGCTTCCTAACGGGCGTCGGATTCACGTTTTAGGTGAGGGGCGTTTGATCAACTTGACCTCCGCTGAGGGCCATCCCGCCAGCGTGATGGACATGTCGTTCGCCAATCAAGCTCTTTGTTCGGAATATATGGTGAAGAACGCCAAAGGGCTTGCCAAGAAAGTTCACAGCGTTCCGGTCGATATCGATCGGGACATCGCCCGCTTGAAATTGGCCGCCATGGGCGTCGGGGTCGATACGCTGACTCCCCAGCAGAAGAAATATCTGGCTTCCTGGCAAGAAGGAACTTAACCCCGCGAAAGACATCGTTACCGATTCAACCAAAATGCCGGGCGGAGCTTTTTAGCCGCCCGGCATTTTTTTTATCCCTTGAAATGGAAACGTTCTTGACCTAGGCTTATTGAAGCCATTCGAAAGTTCGAGTGGAGGAGGAATCGAATGAAAAAAAGTGCCCTGTGGTGTTCGATCGGTTTGTTGGGACTCTGTGTGTTGATGGGGTGTAAAAACAACAATCTCTTTGGCGGTTTGCACCGGGAAGGGTCGGGAGACGCCGAAAGCCTCGTGGCCGATGGGCAAGCGGCTTTGGGAAACCTGAATTACGCCAAAGCCAACCAATACTTCAGTCAAGCTTTGTCTAAAGACCCGGGAAACTCCGAGGCTCTTCTTGGCCAGGCGGCGGCTCAGATGGGTCTTTCGGGTTTGAACTTTGGCCAACTGATATCGAATTTAACAGCGGGAAACGCTGTGATCAGCGGGGCGCCGCTCCGTGGAGCGATTCGCCAGTCTTCCTTGGGGAGCCTGAGCGCCTCGGAGACGAATCCCAACAGTTTGTTGAACCAAATCAATGTGCCTGCGCTTGACGCGGCCTTGAGTGTCGTTATCGTCAACCTGGAGAAAATCCGTTTGGGAATATCCGACGGTAAAATAGCACGAGACGATTCTTCCCTGCTCATTAATCTGGGGCTGGCCCGGCTTTTGAAGGCCGTAACCAAACCCTGGCTGGCCTCCCTCCTTGATATTCGAGAATCAAACGGGAACTATTCGGTGATCTTGTTGCAGGGCTCTTATTCCGAGGGAGACTGCGAGGATTATGTTGTCCCTTCGGCCTACAACGTAGGGTGGGGAATCTTAAACCTCGAGGGTGCCGCTCTGAAACTGAACCTGGTGGCGGGCTCTACCCTATGGGACATCAAGGAAGATGTCAACGAGCTCTACTCCGATTACGCCAATAACGTGAGAGGCTACTGTCCTGAAATACCTTCTTCCTTACCATCAACCGGTCCGAGCCATCCCTCCGATGGGATATAGGTCGTCATTAAGGAGATTTTTATGAAAAAACTACTCATGCTTTTCTTAGTGGGGGCTGTCCCTGTTTTTTCGGCGGAAGCGCCGGCCATGATTCGGGGAACCCGGGCTCTGGGGATGGGCGATGCGGTGACGGCGATCGCGGATGATCAAAATGTCTTTTTTTACAATCCTGCGGGAACGGTTCAGCGCACCGGTTCGTTGGTGAACTTTGTCAATGTGTCATTAACGGCGAGCAAAGACGCGATCGATTTCTATCAATTCCTTGATGACAATGAATCGGCTCTCAAGGACTTTGATACGCTCCCGATTACAGAGCAAGTCGCTTTGGGAAATAGGATTCAGAACGAAATGGTTCCTCTCAAACCTTCCTTTGGGTTGTCGGCCCCTAACGTCAGTTATTTGTCAGGCCCCCTCTTTGGTCGGTTCCATTGGGGGGCGGGTTTCTTTGGCCAGGTTTCGGGGCGAGCCGGTTTTAAGCCCATTATCGTGACTCCTCAGCTCTATTACGATATCAATGTGGACGTCATTCCTGCCGGGAACATGGCCGTGAAATTAAAAAATATCCCCCGGGTTCCAGGGACCTTGGGGTTGGGCGCCAACATGAAATTTATCCGACGAGGACGAATCGAAGAACCCGGGGCGGACGTCTTTGCCTTGGACGATTATTCCACGCCTCCGGCCCAGATCGGGCGCGGAGTGGGTTGGGATTTTGGAACGCTCTACCAACCGACCCCTCGCTGGAACGTGGCTCTCGTGGTGGCGGATTTTGGCGGGACCAAGATCGATTTTGATGCCCGTGAGGCTGAGGACGGTTACGCGGCGAAGGACCCCTACTCCGAAACGATCCCCGCCCGTTGGAACATGGGCGTCGCTTGGACCCCCGCTCGATTGGGACTGCCTTCCTTTGGTCTTCCCCTGCGGGATCGACTGGTTTTAGCCGCCGATCTGCGGGACTTTGCCAACAAAGAAAGTAAGGTCTTTGAGAACGGCGGGTTAGCCGATACGGCGGGAACGCATTTCCATCTGGGGGCGGAGTACCGCTGGTGGTTCCTGCGATTGCGCGCGGGCGCGAATCAGGGGTACTTTACGGGAGGCGTGGGGATCGATTGGCCTGCCTTGAAACTGGATTACGCCTATTACGCGGATGAACTGTCGCCCTTTGCGGGTTCTTCGCGGCATCCGGCTCACCGAATTTCGTTCACCCTGGGGTTTGGGAGTGGGAAGACGGAATCTCGGGAAAGGATTAAGGCGGCTAAAGTTCTCAAAAGTCCTCCCGTTTCCCGCCCGTCGGCCCCGACGCCGAGAACGCTCCCCGCAAAGAAATAATCAGAAACCATCATTTTAGAAAAAGGTCCCCGGTGATTGAGCCGGGGATTTTTTTTGCCTGTTTCCATCCAGCCTTTGTAATATATCTCGCGATGAACACGAACTCTTTATTTCGCCAAAACCCTCTCTCCCTTGGTCCCTGGATTGCCCTGTTTCTTGGGTTCGGTTTGCTTGCGGTGAGGGGGGGGGCTGTGCCTCCTGCTCCTGGGCAGGAGGTTCGGATCGGGATGAAAACATGTTTTGTGAATCGTCAGGGGATGGAAAGGCGTGTTTCGGCTTTTCGGGGATCACCCGCTCTGATGGGCGCTTCCCCCATGCCTAACCCGCGCGTCTTGGTGTTGCGGGTTCAATTTGCGGATCTTTCTTTTGGTTCAACGGACCTCTCAGCAGGTTTTTTTCAACAGGTTCAAGATTATTTTGTGGAAAATTCTTACGAAACTTTTCGTCCCACGTTTACGATCAGTTCCATCTTCTCTCTGCCTGGAACGTTGGCGACCTACGGAAACAATTGTGGGGACAACCCCGGCTGCAATGTCCCCTCCTTGATCCTTGCCGCGTCGGCGGCCGCGAACCCTTCCATCCATTTTAACGATTACGATCAAGTGATGATCTATCACGCGGGGTATGGCGAAGAATCCACAGGAAGGCCTTCGGATATTTGGTCCCTTTTCTATCCGGCGGAAGCCATGCCGGAGGGTTTCGTTCGCGTGGATGGTCATGAATTTGACGGGGTGATGATCGTCCCTGAGCGGGAACTTGGTGCCAGTGCTCTTGGGGTTATTTGTCATGAATATGGTCACCAGCTGGGTCTCCCGGACCTCTATGATATATCCGTTCCGGGTGGGCGTTCGACGGCTGGGGCGTGGGACCTTATGGATTATCCTTGGACAGGATCTCCGGTTGGATCGAACCCACCCCATTTGGGGGCTTGGAGCAAAAGGTTTCTGGGGTTTGGGGCCACCCTGTCGGTTTCGAGTGGGGCGGTGTCTCTGTCCCCCATCGAACTTCTGCCGGGGCAGTCCCTGGAAATCTTTGGAGAAGGATTAGATTATTTTTTATTGGAATATCGATTGGCTTCGGCGGCCGGTTTTGACCGATTCCTCCCCCAGGCGGCCGGGTTGGCGGTTTGGCATGTGGATAAGGCTTTAACAGAGGATGCCAGCGTTTTGAATTTCAACGTGGTCAACACCCCCTCCCAAAACGGTTTTGGGCATTTAGGTGTTGACCTTATCGAGGCGGATGGGACCACGGCAGACCCTCGCTCCGGTGATCCGGGCCGGGGGAACGCCTTCGAAAATGGAACACGGTCGATTCCCATGTTTTCTGGAGTCGGTATGGCGTTGGTCCTCTCAAACGTCCAAGGGGTGGGAGGGCCCACAGCCAGCGCGCTCATCAACATTTTTCGAGTGACCAACCATCAGTCTATCGCTCGAGCGATTTCCTATCCGAACCCGGCGGCCGGGAAAACCCGTGTGGGGGCACCCTCTGGGACGTGGAGCACGTTCCGTGTCGAACTCACGCGGCCTCGGACCCTCAACACCTTTTCAGCAAATATATACACCCTCAGGGGGGAGCGTGTTTTGGAATTGAAGATGGATGATTTTTCTGAATCGGATGATTTCTCTGACTACTCTTTCATCTACGAACATGACTGGAACGGACGGGATGATACGGGGGCGGAAGTGGCTTCTGGCGTGTATTATCTGGTGTTTGATGTGGAAGGGGAAAAAGTTAAAACCCCCTTTGTTCTTCAGAGGTGAAAAGTTAGCTGAGGGATCTCATTCGTATGAAAAGGCGCGTGCCGATAATAAGAAAGACGACGTTAGCGAACCAGGCGCCGAAGAGGGGGGGGCACCAGGGGCGCAGGCCAAACGCGCGACCCACCTGGAGTAGACCGAAATAAGCGAAAGCCACACCCAGTGCGACAGCCACCGCCCTCACGTTTCCTCCGCGTTTGTTAAAGGCGAACGGAATTCCCAGCATGACAATGATGAGGTTGGCCCAGGGAAGGGCCGTTTTCATGTAGCGTTCCACCTCGGCTTTTCGGGTTTCGATGCCTAAAATCTTTAAGCGTTGAATGTGTTGACCCAACTCACGCAGATTCATTTCTTCGGGGTCAAGATCCCGAGGGACAAGATCGTCGGGTTTGTCCAGTAAGGTGGTTTGTTTTTCTTTAAAAGGAATTTGTTGGTCCAGCCGGTTCAGCCCTTTGTAGGTGCGCTCCGTGCCATTAAACAGTCGCCATCCTTCCGGTGTCCATAGTCCCTCCCGTGCCTGCCATTGATGGCGGGGGGCTCCGTTTTCCACCAAATCAATAACAACGTTTTGCATCCTTTCCTTGTTGAGGTCGAGGAGCCCAATGGCGTAGAACACCCCTTCGCCGGGAACCGTTACGTTATTGAACAGGGACTGCCGGGGCGACGTGATTTTTTTGATTTCCACGTTCCATAGAGTTTTAACTTCCCGGTTGGCCCAGGGGGTGAGGACTTCCCCCAACCCCCAGGTAAAAATACTGAGAGCGATCCCGACATACAGGAGAGGGGAAACAATCCTCCACGGGTGGATTCCTCCCGCCATGGCGGCCGTAATTTCCATGCGGCGCGAGAGTTGCCCGATAGAAAAAAGCGCGGCGAGCAAAGCCGCCACCGGAAAAAGTTCCATGCTTCGCACAGGCCATAACGCCAAGAGATAGCGGGCCACAACCAAGAAGGTCGCTTTGCTGGCAATTATTTTATCCAACCGTTCCATCAGTTCCGCCATCAGGATCAAAATGGTCATGGACACGTAACTGAGGAAGAGCGGTTTCAGAAACGACGTGAGAACGTAACGGTTGAGTTTTGTCATGAAGACAACCTTTTGCGAAAGAGAGTCAGGCCAACGAGGACAGCGACGCTGTTGGCCATCCAGAGAGCAGGGACGGCCGGAATGGATTCCCGGTCGGCCAGGTTCATCCCCATCACTAAAAGTAAATAATAAAAAAAGAGAACCACCACCGCCGCGCCAAACCCGACGCCCCGACCGCCACGCTCAATCGTCATTCCAAGGGGGATCCCAATCAAGGCCAACGCCATGGGTGCAAAGGCCAGGGAGAAACGTAGGTGATATTCGGAACGTAATTCCCCGATCGGAAGCTGGACAATCGAGCGCCGCGTGATTTCACGGCGAAGTTCTGGGGTGGTGAATTCTCGCCAGTTGCGATTTCGGGAATCACCGGGCGGTTGAAGGGGAACCGAGAGCCCATACTTTTTAAAGGCGATGTGCATGAAGTCCCCGGCGGCCGAATGGCCGAAACGCTCAATTTGCCCATTCAATAGTGTGAGGGAAAGGCGTTCGTCATTGACCTCCCACTTCCCTTGGGGGGCGTGCACCCGTTCCGTGTAGTCTGGAAAAAGTCGGTAGAGCCACACTTCTTTCAGTTGTTTGTGTTCTTTTTCGACCTCCCCAGCATAAAGTCGAACATTTCGAACCGCGACAAATTTTTTGGCTTCAATTTGCAACGGGTCTGTTTGGGCTATTTTGTGGTAAATCGAACGAAATTGGCCCATGGCTTTTGGCGTAAGCTGCGTGTTGAAGGGGACGAGGGCCAGTGAAACAAGCCCGGCGAATAAAATTGGGGGCCACAGTATTTGCCGGAACGAAAGCCCCGAAGATCGAAGCGCCAAAATTTCATTATCTTCCGATAGCCTACCGAACGTGAGGAGGCACGCCAGAAGTATGGACATGGGGACGCTCAGGCTTAAAATAGTGGGGAGGAAGAGAATGAATATTTTTGCGGACAGAATGAAAGAAACGCCTTTGTTCACCAGGAGGTCGATGAGGTCAAAAATTTTGTCCAGGAGCAGTACCCCTGAGAAAAGGGTCAAAGCAAAAAAGAAGGGGGGCAGGAATTGGAGGAGAAGGTATCGGGCAAGAATCATTGGAACATTATAATATTTCGGTTGATTTTTCGACGAATTAGCTCTATCCTTAGGGGCAGAAATTCCAAACGGCTAAACTGTTGCATAATTATAAATACAAATGACACCACGACCGCTTTTTCACCGTTTTTTACGCCAGTGGGCGACGCTCCCTTTTTTTCTTGCGGTCGGGGGAGTCGTTTTTTTCTCTTCCCCCACACACAGTCAAGACTATCGCCTAACGGATGTCCCAGCGGAAGAGTCGCTCCTGAAAGGTGCGGTGGAGCCCGAACCCGTTTTCAATGACGGTCTTTTTGAGTTCAACCAACGGAGGTGGAATCAGGCACGGGAATCAATCGAGCGGGAAGAACATCCGTTTCCCGAGGCGTCCGCCCCGACCCTTCCCGACACCCCTAAAAATGAAACGTCCGGCATCAACGTGGATCTCCCCTACGACTCCGGGCTCAGTATTTCGGGTCGAAAACTGATCGCCCTTCGCCTTTCGCAAACCCGTCGCAAGAGCGCCAAACGATCAGAAGATTTAGGGTTGGACCAAAATACCAACGACATGGAAATGCGTCAGGAGCTTCAGGTCCGAATTAAGGGGAAGGTCGGGCGAAAAATCACAGTGAACGTGGATTTTGACGACACCAAGGAAGACAAGCGGGACATCTCCGTGATGTACCAGGGCGACCCGGGGGAATTCGTCCAAGAGGCCGCGTTCGGAGACATCACCCTTTCCCTCCCCTCCACAGAATTCGTTTCCTTTTCAAAACAGCTCTTTGGGGTGCGAACGAAACTTCAATACAAAAACGCCACTCTTCTGGCCATCGGCAGCCGCGCGAAGGGAACCACGGAAACGAAGCGGTTTAACGGCGCCACGAAATTCGAGCGCCGGGTCATCCCGGGACACAATTATGTTAAAAAACAATATTACTCCGTTGCCTTCACCACCCGGCCCATCGTCGCTGGGACAGCCATCGTTTGGCGTGACGATGGGATTGTGACCAACAATAATATTACGACGGTGGATATGACCGGAGAAGATTTTACTGTGTCCGCGGCTCGCTATTCCGGAAAGTTTGACCTGTTAAAACCAGGGGACGATTACACGCTGGACGCGGCCCGGGGAATTCTGTTGATGAAACAACCGGCGGCGGCCAACGATGTCCTGATCATTGACTACCAGTTTGCGGACGATGGGTCCTGGTTGCGAAATCAAAATACCCCGGGTTTGTTAAAGGTTATCAAAACAGTTTCAGATAATTCGCTTTCCATTGATCCCTTGGAAACAGCCCATCGACGAGAAATTAAAACATTTTATAGGTTTGGAAATATTCGGCTTATTCCGGACAATGGTTCCGGGAACTTTATTTTAAGAACCGTGGATGGGAACCAAAATGAGAAGGTGATTCCTTTAAAGCCCTCAGGAGATCTGGTGTATAAATCCTCCGACGTGGTGCAGGGGGCGTCGACCGTTGAAGTTGATTTTGATACGGGTGTGTTTAATATTAAATTCGCCACGGGGACGTTTGATCCGGAAAATTACTTGCGGGTTAACGATGCGGCGGTTTACGCGCCCTCTCCTACCTCTGAATTCAGTTTCTTAACGGAATACAAATACCGTTTAAGGGATTTCCAGCTTCGTCCCAACGTCGTGTTTGGCAGTGAGCGGGTCACGGTGAACGGCCGGCTCATGAAGAGCGAGATTGATTATTTCCTGGATTCCGGGAGTGGGTTGCTTCAGTTCTTCAACGAGTATGAATTGGATGAAAACTCCCAAATTGAGGTGACGTATGATTACGCTCCTTTTGGGGGGCAGTTGGGGCAAACCCTTGTGGGAACGCGCGCGGAACTCGCGTTGATTCCGGGGAAGTTGGAGTTTGGTTCCACTTTTTTGTACACCTTTGCTCCTAAAACGACGGTTGTTCCGGATGTGCGTTCGACCCCTTCTAGTCTCATGGTGTTGGAAGCGGACGGGCGGATCATGGATGTGGAGATCCCTTTCACAGATCTGAAAATGTCGTTCACGGGGGAGGCGGCCCAGTCACGGGAAAACCCCAATTTGTACGGAAAGGCGCTCGTGGACTCCATGGAAGGAGTGGCCCAGGAAGATACAGTAATTTTGGACCCTGATTTTTGGTTTTTGGGGTCGAATCCAACGGATTACGGCATTCCCACGAACCCCAATTCCCTGGCGGCCAAGGAGGTCACCCTCAATTTGAGGGATGTGGTCTCCGCCCAATCGGGGGTGAATGACAATGAACAATTGCGTGTTTTAGAAGTAGCGGTGAAGAACCTCTATCAAAAACCCGGTGATCCTTCGCGAAGAGAAAAAAGCTCTCTCATTCAATCTCTCCCCAAAGGGGGCGGGCAAGATTACTCTAAAAAAATGTACATGGAATTGTGGCTTGAAGGGTTTGGGAGCGCGGGGCAAGGGGTGGACCTGGAGGTGAACGCGGGAATTTTTAATGAAGACGCTGACCTGGATGGAATGGAGGATACGGAAGACGTGAACAAGGATGGAACCTTGAACATCAACGAGGACGTGGGATACTCCTTCCGTTCCTGGGGGGCGGATGGAATTCCCAATAATGCGGATGATGTCCTGACCTCTATTGGGGCAAACAACGGGCGAATCGATTCGGAAAACGCCAATGGGGGGGGATTTCTTACTGTGGACAAACCTGACTTTTCCACCTCGCTCCTGCAATTGTCCAATCTTCCCCTTGGGACAACAGTAACGGACAGAAATGGGATTTCCTCCCCTATCTCTGACTTGGGGTTCACCGGATGGCGGTTTATTCGTGTTCCCTTATCGGGGATCACATCCAATCCCGATAAATATAATAGTGTTGAGCATGTTCGGCTAACTTTCCATGCCCAGACCAACACGTCTCCTGCAACAACGAAAGTGCGGATAGGGAAAATCTCTTTTGTTGGAAACACCTGGGAGAAACCTGTGTTGTCTCATGGGGCTGAAATGACGGTGGCCGCCGTCAATAATTTGAGCAATCCGGATTATGACCCGCTGATCGGCCATCCGGCCTTTAACGACCTTTATGGAGATCAAGCGGAGAACCGCACGCGAGAGCAAGCGTTGGAACTTAAATTCACACTGCTTCCTGGATCGACGGCCACCACCCGCTCGTTGTTCAGCCCGCCCCGGGATTTTTCTCATCACAAATCCTTGGACTTCTTTTTTCAGAGACCCATGGGCCAACCGGCGGGCGAGACGTTGTTTGTTCAATTCGGGTCCGACTCGGATTATTTTGAGTTTTCTCGGCCCATTGGAAACGACACGGTCGGTTGGGTTCAAGAATCCATTCGTCTCCTGGATCAAAACAATGACGGGACGCCAGAGACTATTTTTTCTGATACGCCGGGGTCCAGCGTGAGGGTGGTCGGATCCCCCAACCTCTCCCGGCTGGGGCAGTTTAAAATCGGGGTTCGTAACGATACCTTGACAACCATTGAAAGCACCCTGTGGGTGAACGAAATCCATGTGTCGGGCGCCCGGACTCGGATTGGCAACGCCCGACGATTTACGGCCGATGGGCGGTGGGGAGGGTGGGGATCTTTTGGAGGCGGGTTCCGTAATGTGGACCGGAACTTTCAAACCTTGACCAGCCCCGTTGTCAATCAAGACCGGGAATCCTATAACGGTTACGCGACTTTTTCGAAATTGCGGTTTATGCCGCTTTCCGGTAGTTATTCCCATTCCAAGACCATCACCCCGGCTGTTCTCCAAACCGGGCAATCTCAACTTGTTTCTGTTTTGTCTGAAGGACGGGAAGAGAACACGCAGTTTCGGGGCGATGGCCAATTCCTTTTTTCAAACTTCCCCGCCCTCAGTTACAGCGCGGAACGCACTCTGACCGAATCGACCACGAACAAGGACAAACGGGACAATAACGTCTATTCCGGTTCACTCGACTACGCGGTGCCCGTTCAGCCGGACATCCTTCCCGGCAAACTGATGTTCAAGCCTCTCCCGGAAAGCGTTTTCCTCAAATACACGCGCGCCAATTTTATCCATTCTTTTTTCCCGGAAAGGCTTGAGGAACAACTTAATATTTCCACCGACCCGGTGACTCAATCGAACGCTGTTTTCTCCAACGCTCGCGTGAGCGAGTTCTCCGATGACTGGGTGGGCCGTCTGGCTTTCCGTCCTTGGACAGGTTTGGTTTTTACACCCAATTACAGTCAAAGGACGGTGACAGAGCGGCGTGATTATTCACCGGAGGAACTGGAAAGAAATCCCCAGTTCATCGAGACGCAAAGCTACGAAAAATCCTTTAGCCAAACCCGTGGGTTGGCGGGGTCGTGGCGAATCTTCCCTTGGCTGGAACCCCGCATGACTTTTTCCCAAACCGGAACGGAAACCAACGGATTGCCGACCGCGTCCTCCCCCACCGCTTCGAATTTAAAAAATCTTGAACGTACCGCTGCGGGGGATCTTTTTTTAAGTTTGGCTCCGCGGGATCTCTTCCCGAAATTGAGTGTTTTTCGATCGCTGAATATGGACGCAAGTTTTCGGGTCGATTCTTCCGATTCCTATGGGGGGGTGCCCAAGGGCTACACCGATTGGCAAAAAATTACCCTGTTCCAGGTCGCCAAAGTCGATCGGCGGGATGGGTCGAAAATGTTCGGGTTGCTTTCTCCCTTGGAGTTTGAGGATTCGACGGTTGAACGACGCCAAGTCACCGCCCGCAACACACTCCGTTACGCGTTGAATTGGTCCCCGCTCGATTGGATCAAATTTCCTTACCGGCTCGAACCGTTCAAAACAATGAGTTTGAACAACACGTTGACGATCACCAACGAACACACGGAGAACACCCTCACCGCGCGGGATGTGACTTCCCGCACGTCCCCGGACCTGATCGTGACCCTCCGGGACACGGAAAAACTTTTCTTTACGGAGCGGTGGGTGGGAGGGTCTCAAGTCAATTATAGGTATACCCAGCGAACGGCGGAAACCTTTAAGGAAGACACCTCCGATAATTTGACCCAAGGGTTGGATTATCGCTTAACGTTTATCAAACGGTACGATATTTTCATGAGCATGTCCAAAACGAAAGGGGAGACGACAGATTTGCGTACAGGTCTCTTGAAATCCTCTCTCGATGGATTCAACCACACCCTTCAGGTGGGAACGAAACTGGGCCGATGGCGGTTAACCCCGAGTGGGGGAATCCGTTCGGATGTGTCCAAAGACGGGACCGGACGCCTGCTTCAGGACATTCAAGTTCAATCCGCGTCTGTCCTGGGGCGGTTTGATAAATCCTATCCGGGAGGATTTCGAATCCCCTTCACCCAAAAAATATTTGCCAACGTCAATCGCCTGACCTTGGACGCCAAGCTGGGGTTTGATCGACGTATTTCAAGCTTGAATTTTGAACGGGACAACACCGACACCTACACCGCCGAGTCCACGGGGGAATGGGAAATATCCAAGAATTTTCGGCTGTCGTTCGGAGGGAAGTTGGGGCTCATTAACAATCGGGCCCGTTCGGAGGATGGGTATATGACCGTGGAAGTCAACAGTCAATTGGTTATCCAATTCTAATGGGTGGGGAAGGTTCCTTCTTCCGCGCGCTCAGGCGCGTGGGGTTGGATCTGGTTTTTCCACGTTCGTGTGGGGTGTGCCGGGGGGACCTGTCGGGGGATGATCAGAGTCTGTGTGGGCCCTGTCAAAAAAACTTTCCGCGGTGGACAGGCCTGGCGTGTCGGGTTTGTGGAACGCCCCTTCCGGATGGGGGAGCTCGTTGTGCCGTTTGTCGTGGGCGCCGTCGATCGTTTCGGTTTTGTCGGAGCGCGGGACTCTATGAAGGGTCGCTCCGCCAGGCGATCCTCTTGTTTAAATATGGGCGACGGGAGGAAATCGCTGTTCCTTTGGGAGAGTGTCTCGCCGAGACATTCCGTTCCCGCCCCGAACTCCATCGAGCGGAACGGGTCGTCCCGGTTCCCCTTCATTTTATAAAACGGCACGCCCGTGGGTTTAATCAGTCCGAACGGTTGGCAAGGGTGTTTGCGGGGTTGACTGGATTGCGCTTGGAATCGGATCTCCTTGTCCGGCATCGCTGGACATGGGCGCAAGCGGGGTTAGGGAAGGAAAAGCGGAAGACCAATGTTCAGGGCGCGTTTGTCGTTCGACACCCGGAAGGGATAAAGAATCAACGCGTGTTGCTCATTGATGATGTGTGCACAACAGGTGCCACTCTGGAGTCCTGCGCGCGCGCTCTCAAAGAAGCGGGGGCGGTCCGTGTGGACGCCCTTACTTTGGCCCGCGATGTGGAAACCCAAAAATACGATTCATTGAAACCCGTTCATGTCCAGCGTGCGCGGGGGGGGACTTGAACCCCCACGCCTCTCGGCTTACGCACCTCAAGCGTGATCTTTACCGTCGATGTCTCCGCTTTTTAGTGGGGAGATTGGCGGGTAATTCACCAAAATAACCGAGTCCGAGCGGGCCTTTGTGAGGTGTTGATATACCCTCACGCTTCCCATACTTGTCCACCCACCCAGCCTCATTAATGCGAACAAATCCCCCGTGGCTTGCATGAACCTAGTGGCCCATGTGTGGCGGAAATCGTGGAATCGGATGCGCCCCAGACTTGCCTTCCGGGCGGCTCCCTCAATCGCGTGGACAATCGAGGAGGGGGAAAAATCGAATACCAGACCCCTCGCCCGTGGGGTGCCCATGGCGTCCCGAGCCCGTGGGTGGAGGGGGATTATGCGGCTCTGGCGGGTCTTGGTAGTGGGACCGCCGACCCCACCAATTTCCGCCTCCCACAGGCCCCCCGCGGGCCGCTGGATACGCTCCCATGCCAGGGAGAGCATTTCCCCGCGCCGAACCCCGGTATGGAGGGCAAATACAACGGGTGGCTTGAGCCAGTCGGGAAGGGCCGCCATAAGGGCCACCACCTCTGGGTCTGAAAGCGTCCTGCCCACATCGTCCGCCGGGGGCATGTGGAACGACGGGGTGCGGGTTATCAACCCCTCACGGACGGCCCAATTAAACGCCGTGCGGACCGCCCGGAGCCGAATCCGGGCCGTATTGGGGCTCCCATTCTCGAGGAGCCGACTCTCCCACCGAGCAACGTCCTCCCCGGTGATGGACGCCAGGGAGCGGTTCCCAACGAACGCGGTGAAATGGTCAACCGCCCACTTGTCAAAATTGGTGTAAGTCCGGGGGGCCTTGTGGGCCTTACAGTGGGCGAGGTAGCGGGTGGCGAACTCCCGCCACGGGGTCTCGGTGGGGGCCTGGGCTATTCCGAGCTTCCCGGCATAAAGCTCTTCGAGTTTCTTGGCCCGGAACTTTTCGGCGAACTCTTTCAAAGGGCCGCACGACTTTGACCCCCGCGACCTCACCCCATCTGATACCGATTCCCATCGGACGAGCCAAACCCGGCCACGCTTCGACGGCTTTGACTCTACCCAGGCGGAAGGCATCGGTTACGGCTCTTCCGTCCCGTCTCCGTCTAGACCAAAGGCTTTCTTGATGTCTTCCCGCTCTTTGAGGCGTCTTTGGATTCTCACGAAATCCGCCGGAGTGTTCCCATACGTCCTCGAAAGTTCCGATTCCCGCCGGGCCTTGCGGAATATTTCGTCAAAGGCGGCCCGGTATGCGGTCCCCTTGGAAATTAGTTGGCCATCGCGGTAATAGGTAACACCTTTCCACCCACGAACAAAGTCTATTACTGTCCGGGCGGATTCAAAATCTGTCTCGACAAACTCGACGGAGTAAAGGTGTATCCCGTCCGAATCCCATTCTTTGAATGTGGGGAATTGCCGGACAACGGAAATAATACGGTCGAATACCGGAGATTTTGTCCGCATGAACTCAATGCGGAGGTTCATTGGGCTAAAAGTTCCTTGGCAACTTTCTCTTCCTGTATCTTAAGGGCAGATGTTCTTCCCTTTTTAACAAATGGGCCGTTGTCACCGTGCATAACGGCGACTCCATCAATCGTAACGAGTGTGTCGTTTTCTGTCTGTTCGATGGTAAATACATAGCGGACGTTATAGGAGAATAACCACCCGGGCATCCGCGTAGGATCGTCGGCAACGATTATTCCCGAGCCTGGGGTGTCCTGTTCCATCTTCCATCCATTCAATGCCACCAATTTTTTAATTGCGGTGGCGGCTTTATCTTTCGACATTGACAGCGTTAGCGTTGTCGGTGGGATTGTGTTGTCAATGTTGTTTGTCGGAAGACCAGCACACCCCGCGATGGAAAACAAAACTGGAAGGAAAAACTTTTTCATAACGCCCCCTTTTCTCTTCTTTCTGTTCTTGCTCTTTGATACGTCGACGGAAAACAGGCTAAAAACCCATTGATTTTTCCTAAACTGAACTTACAATAACAATGTAGGTAGCCTTCGAAACAAAGGAGCCTATCATGCAAAACGGAAACCACGTAGTTCTCCTCGTTGATGACGACCACGAACCCCTGGAATTATTAGAACACTACTTCGAGCGAAATCAATATATCACAAGAACGGCCCGCAGTGTTCTTGAAGCAATCGAAAAACTAAACGACACCATTGATCTTGTTGTCACCGATTATGAAATGCCGATAATGAACGGGTCCGATCTACTATTAATGATCCGGCAGAAGTTCCCTAAAATCCCGATCATTGGGATAAGCGGCCTCCGCTTCATGGACGGGAACCGAATTGATCAGCTCTTCGATGCCTTCCTATCTAAGCCGTTTCGGATTAACGATCTCCGCTCGTCGGTGGCCCGGGTGATTTCGTGGGCGGCTTCTGATGTCCCGAGTAAAGGTGTTTCTTTGACGGCCATATAACAGTATCACCCGTTACCTCTTCCTTCGGGGGGTATTCGCCCGGCCCGTAAACTTTAGGCACCGCGGGATTTTCCCTCGCGGCGAACCAGTCCTCTAGGATTATCTCCATTTGGTCGTTGTAATTCCGCTTCTCTTTCGTGCAAAGAGCGCGGAATTTTTCAACAATGGCCCTATTTAACCTCAAACCAAGCTGAATATTATCCTCTTTCTTCGACGTAAAACCCCCAAATGTAACAGAGTTGTAAATTTTTTAATCTAGCACGTTTTACCTATTGACTTTACATGTTAGCACGTGTATACTGACCACGTAGCCGAACAAAGCACGAAAGAAACAAAAATCCAATGACCCTATCGGGGGCGGAGACAAGATGAAAAACTTAAACGAGAAAAACCCGAGCGCAAAGAAGAGCGGTCGGGCATTTTTTTGTCCTCTTTCCTCCTCCGCACGGGCCGATACCCGACAATCCGGTTTTGTCTTCGCCGGACTTGCGGAGGAGACTATTTTTGACCCTCCCATGATACCTGTTCCGCTCAATATAGGTCAAGGCGTACCCCCTTCCCGCCCTTTCGGATCAAACCTGATCGGCGGGTTTCTTTATAAGTCTGGCTCTATTTTTTTTGTCTGGCAATCTCACGCCCGTGAGACGAATATGACGGTGGTGAAATGAAGACCGGGACGCCACACTTTCAAGCCGCTGTCCATTTTCGGCGGTTCCTTGAAGACAAGGAATTCCGTTCTCCGTCGGATTTTCACCGGGACTTAGTGGGGGCGATGGGGAAATATGCTCCGAGTCTTTCCGCCGTTTGGATGGCGTTCTATGGGGCGCGCCTCCTCCCACTCGAAACGCTCCTCTTTATGCGTGAACGTTACGGCTTCAAATTGACTTGGCGGGACGCTCTCCCGACGCGGAACACGGAAGGGGTTGATTTGAAACGAAACCAGCTTTCCCTTCCAGGGATGAGGGAGATGAAACGATGACCGCCACCCACCTTTTAGAGCGAATCGCCCGCGCCCTCGAAAACAACGGGGCCACCCGGCCAGTGTTCAGCACGAAACAGGCGGCGGAATACTTGGGTGTCTCCACGACATCCATTGAGCGGATGCGCTCCGAATACAAAATCCCTTTTGTCCGGCTTGGTTCCCGAGTGGTCTACCGCCGGAAAGATTTGGACCAGTTCATTGCGGATCGGGTTGTTTCGTGTGTCGAAGACGAAAGGGGGGTAAGGCCATGACTAAAACCGACGAAGTTGCAATTGAGCGGGAAATTCAGGCGATGCATAGCGAATACCTTGAACGGCGGGCGGAACGTGACACACAGGCCATGATACGGCTTTCTAACCTTGCCTATTATACGGCGTTTGAAATCGCCTATGGGGTTGGGGGCGCGAAATGACCCCGGACGAGATGATTCCTCAAACGATTATGGGGTTTGACGAAGAGGTGGACCTGATGGAAAAGAACCTCCCTTTCTGCCCGTTTTGCAACAAGGCCCCGTTTTACGAAGACACGGTGGGAGGCTGGTATGTGTCCTGTCATTGCGGGGCGCGGGTTCCAGGGTCCGACGTATATGAGGCGACGGCGAAATGGTCGAAACGCCCAGCCCTACCCGCGGAGCAACGGTGTCTGAGAGAAGGGCCTCGGGCCGCTTGGACGGCTTGGTAATGATAGCGCACCAGGGCGGGAGAACAATGTACACGGGGCCTAAGTGCGAAAAGTGCCGGAATTTTAGAGTGAAATTTTACGGCGACCATTGCCAAACTTGCCGGGACGAACGTCGGGAGAAGAAGGCCGTGGCAGGATTGCTACTGATTTTTCTGGTGGCATCGCTCCTTATTATGGGGTTCGCGTCGGCTTATGGGGCTTGGGTTGGATTGAATGGATCGCTCTAATTTCATCGGAGGGAGCGACGCGGCGGCCATTATTGGCCTCTCCCGGTGGGGGAGCCCACTATCCGTGTGGGCCGAGAAGACGAAGCAGGTCCAACCGAAGGAACTGGACAGCGAGGCCGTGGAACTGGGCCGGGAACTTGAGGACTACGTGGCCCGGCGGTTTATGAAAAAGACGGGGAAAAAGGTCCGGCGGGTGAACAAAATGCTGGTCCATAAGGTCCACCCATTTATTGGCGGGCACATTGACCGGGACGTGGTTGGGGAAAACTCAATTTTTGAGGCCAAGACATGCTCCGCGTTCAAGGCCCGTGAATGGGAGCTTGAGGAGATCCCCGCGGAATACGTGATTCAGGCCATGCACTATCTGGCCGTCACCGGGGCGGATCGGTGTTACATATCCGTTCTGATCGGGAACCAAGACTTTAAAACCAAGACCATCGAGCGGGACGAAAAGGCGATAGCCGACCTAATCCGCCGGGAGGTTGATTTTTGGGAACGGTTCGTGGTCCCCCAAGTCATGCCCATGGCCGGGCCGCGGGACAAGGACACGCTGGACGAACTTTTCCCGGTGGCCGAGGAAGGGGAAACGGTGGAGCTGGACGACAAGGCGGACGCGATTATCGAGTCCCTGGCCGGGCTCAAGGCGGACGAAAAGAGCTTGGCCGGGCAGATTGCCACGGCGGAAAACGATTTAAGACAGTTGATCGGGAAGGCCGAAGCGGGTTTGACCCCAGCCATGCGGAAGGTGTACTGGGGGAATATCCATTCCCGTCGGTTATCGACGGACATGGTCAAAGAGCGTCACCCCGGAGTTTATGAGGAGTGCGCGACGAAGAAGAGTTACCGGAAGTTAATCATCAAAGAACTAAAGGAGAACGACAATGGCCAAAGTGAATGAAGTAGGAAAAGAGTTATCTAACAGCACGAATGGGACGACAGACCTTCGGACACTTATTGAAAAGTCCGCGAAGGAACTTGGGCGCGCGCTCCCTGAACATTTGAGGTCTGACCGCTTGGTACGGATCGCCTTAACGTGCGTCCGTCAAAACCCCGAATTGGGCCGATGCACCCCCGAGAGCTTTCTTGGTGCATTGTTCACAGCCGCCCAGTTGGGCATCGAGCCAGTTGGTGGCCGGGCGTATCTCCTCCCGTTTCGGAACAGCCGGAAGAAGCCTGACGGTTCCTGGCATTCAGTTTTGGAGGCTCAATTCGTCCTTGGGTATAAGGGCCTGGCCGAAATGTTTTACCGCCATGACAAGAGCGTCCAGCTTGAATGGGGGATTGTCCACGAAAAGGACGAATTTGAGTTTGAAAAGGGGACATCCTCATATCTCAAGCACAAGCCAGTCCTGACCAAACGTGGCGCGCCCGTGGCTTATTACGTGGTGGCTACCCTATCGAACGGGGGTAAGGTGTTTGAAATCATGTCCCGCGAGGACTGCCTGGCCCACGGGAAAAAGCACTCAAAGACCGTGGACAAAAAATCTGGTGAGTTTTACGCGGCTTCCCCATGGGCAACATCCACGGATAGTATGTGCCTCAAGACCGTCTTGGTCCAGCTTTGCAAAGTCCTCCCGCTCTCCGTTGAACTCCAGAAGGCCATTCAAAACGACGAATCGAGCCGAGATTACCGCTACGGGGTTCAGGATGTCTTGGATGTCCCGAGTACGACGGCATGGGCGGAACCACTTATTGACTCGGTTGTCGATGACGAAGCCGGGACCGCGCAGGAGCCGGAGTAAGAATGACCCAAACCGAACAGCTTAGGCGTTTGTTCGAGGACCACTGCGGGCGTCTGACGCTTGGCGACATCATGCAGACATATCTTGGGGCGTCGTATCGCCAGCGTCTCACGGACCTACGCCGGGAGTTGAACGGCGAGGGGAAAACGATTGTCTGCTACCCGTGCCGGGTGGAAGGCCACAAGTCTGAAACATATTGGCGTATCGAGGATTTACCGAAGCCGTTTGTTTATGCGGAGCCATCCGGACAACTAGCTATGGTTTTCAAATAGGGGACACCACGATGAACAAACGAGAGGAGCAGGGGCTTTCTAACGCGGTGATGAATTACCTGGCCATTAAGCGGATACCGCACTATCGAACAAGAACAAGCGGGTCAATCATCCACAAACGCGGTGGCGGGATAGCCTATGGGCGTGACAGATACGCCACGACTCAACGTGGGTTCCCTGATTTGCTTGTTTTCAAAGATGGTCGGACATTCGCGCTTGAACTTAAAAGCAAGATCGGGAAACTAACGCCTGAACAAAAGGCGTGGCTTGATAACCTACGAAACGAGGGTTGTATTGCCCGCGTGGTCCGGTCACTGGACGAAGTCATTGCCCTGTTTCCATGAAAACTCAATTGGCGTTTTGGTGGCTGATGTTAGTTTCAATCGCCCCGTGGGTGGCTGTATTCATATTCTGGAAGTTTGGAAAGGGGGCAAAATGAGTTGTCAACTACATCATTCATGTGTTTGCCGTGAAGACCTTCTGATTGAATCCGTAGAGGCTTTGACGCACATTGTGGCCGGATTGGAGAAATACAGGGAAACTCTTGGATGCCTTGATAAGGGGAAACTTAAACGGACAATCGAGGCTATACCATCTGCTAAATCGGTTATCAATCGTTACAGGCAGTCAAAAACATTTTGAGGTAATGATACATGGGAACCGCTGACCTTCATATTTGCGACACGTGCGATAAGTCCCCAAGGGAGATGTTTTACTATCGGGACAAAGACAAGTCTTTCTTTAAGTATTTCTGTGGTAGTCACGTCCCTGAAAAGACGAAAAACAACTTCATTGTGGAAATTGTTAACCGTCCGATTTCGCTGATTTGGAGATAGAAAATAATGGCTTGGATAGCATCTCATAAAGAAATTTTGTCACACCCGAAAACGCTCGACCTCATGGAAGCCATGGGGTGGGACGTAGACCAGTGTGTGGCCAAACTTCACCGTCTCTGGTGGTGGTGTGTAGACTACGCCGAAGATGGTGACTTGCGGAAGCACAATGATGATCGGATTGCTCGCGCCGTTGGGTTGAACGGCGGGAACGACGCAACCCGATTTGTGGAGGGCTTGGTTACAGCGCGTTGGCTTGATCGAGAACCCTACTTCCGAATTCATGACTGGTGGGAATATTACGGTCATTTCCTGCGCGGGAAATACTCTAAGACACCCGAAAAGTGGCATAGGATACGGGATTTGTATATACCACCCGTAAACCATACGGTAACCATACGGTTACCTTCCACAACAGTACCTAACAGAACAGAACCAAACAGTACAGAACCAAAAGATAAAGAACCCCCCTTACCCCCCAAACAAGAAAAGGTGATCAAAATACCTTTTGA
Source organism: Elusimicrobiota bacterium (assembly GCA_016788905.1). Classification (NCBI taxonomy): domain Bacteria; kingdom Pseudomonadati; phylum Elusimicrobiota; species Elusimicrobiota bacterium. Next base: position 4,086 of record JAEURZ010000013.1, on the reverse strand, counting down.
CTTGGATGGTGACAGGGAATCCATCATGGGATGGCTGGAATACAAACGCGAAAAGGGTCAAAGCTACAAAACAAAGGGCCTTGAATCTCTTTGGCGTATGATCCGGGCTATTCCACCAAATGAGAGGAAAGCATCCATCGACAACTCGATGGCGTGTAATTACGCCGGGATATTCCCGCCGAAAGGAGGATCGAATGGAAAAAACCGAATTGTCGGTGAAGCCGGGTATATCCCTGGAAAATACGCTCACTTGTCCTGAAGCTTGGCTTAAGTGTTCCGTTTGCGGTGAAGAGTATAGCCGCCTCGTCGGTGGAGTTTGTCCTCCATGCCAATCTGTTTCTGAATTGGAAATGGCGAGGAATGAAACCGAAAAAGAACGGATCATCGAAATGATGGGCCAAAAGGGTTACGAACAATTCACGTTCGATAAGTTCAAAACGTCGCAAGAAAACGCGATGGCTTTTGACAAATGCCGTTCCTTCGATCCGTCTAAATCATCCCTGTATCTTTGGGGATCGGCTGGTTCAGGTAAAACTCATCTGGCCGGGGCAATTGTTCGCGGTGTGAAGGGAGGTGTGATGCTGAAATCCACGTCGCTTGTCCGATGGTTCCGGCTCCGAGACCCACGGGATGAAGAGCGTGAAATCGAAAGGTTAGCGAGTGTCCAGGTATTGGTTGTCGATGACCTTGGAGTCCAGAAGGACAGCGAACACGCCTTGTCTGTCCTCTACGAAATAATCGATAGGCGTGACATGAACCTAAGGCATGGGCTTGTTATTACTTCAAACCTATCCCTTGATGTCATGGCAAAAAAAATGGGTGATGACCGCATTGTATCGAGAATTGCTGGGTTGTGTGACGTTGTTGAAATCAAGGGGAAAGATATGAGGGTATCAAGATGACGCACCACTGGCCTTCGGACAGAATTGGGGGGAGAGATGAACGAGATTAAATACAAAAAATTGGACGATAAAGAGAAATCTAGATTTTTCGCTCCTTTCGTTATGGTGAAAGACGCTATTTTAGGGCCGAACGGGTTTAAATGCCCAACATACGCCGAAGAAGAGGGACTTGTGGAACTTCTGAACTTAGCGCACAAAGTAGGTAAATCGTCTGAAAAAGAGAGGGCTAGATGAGAGAGATTGACAGCGGTGGTCCGGCGTTCCCGATGTCTCATGAACAAAAGCAAACGGGTGTATGGGGACTGACAAAGCGCGAATGGTTCGCCGGGATGGCGTTGCAGGGGCATTTGGCAAATGCATCAACGACAACAAATACGTCATGTGACAGAGAAGGACTTGTCAACGATTGCTTTCTGATGGCCGACGCCATGCTCCGCGCCGGGGAGGTGAAGAAATGAGCGACGCTAATGGACCGTATAAGATTGGCAGGCCGGAAGAGTATGATGGGACGCAGGATTACATTAGTCCGCGTCTAGTTGGCCCTGGGCTAGGGCGTTGGTGGGCTCCTGAAATCAGCGACTTGATGGAAACAGAAAAAGACTTAGAGGCTTTGACCAATTTGGTTAATAACGTTTACGCCGAGGGCCGGAAGGCAGGCCGGGCCTCTCGGGACGGGCTAAGGGAAGAACTACTTTATGTTAAGGGGTATTGCGATTGTGCCAGCACGCGATCAATAGAAAAGGCACTCGAAGCCGACGGGGAGGGGCGGTAATGACCATAGACGCTAACTTAATCATGGGACTCAAGATCGGCTTTTCAATAGGGGTCTTCGTATCTTTTGTAATTAGTTATTTGGTTTACAAACTGTTTGGCGGAGGGGAAAATGACAAGTGATAGCGGATTAAGCGATTTGATGGAAAGCTCTAGGAATCTCGGGTATTTGGCTGGAAAACTGGATGAGCGCGCCCGGTGCATCTCTATATCGTCCCGAGACGTTGAAGTGGTGGACCGTGTGAGCGGAATAAAGTTAATGGTAAAGCCTAACTGCTCTTGTGCGAAGGACATCGCGGGTGAGCGGTAGCGATTTACCATATTCGTTCGTTTGGTTGAAAGGCATCGGATGTTCGGTTATCGGTCCAGGCGAGCACAGAGAGATTTTCCATATTCAAGAAACTATTGGATTCGTCCGGGCCATGAAAAACAAGTGCGACGCACTGAATGATGCTTTTGAAGAAGGGCGTAGGTCACGGGATGGGCTGAGAAGTGCTCTTGATCTGATTTCGAAGTTGCGTAAACGTATCCTAAAAATTGACCCGTTTGATATTGAAACCGCTTTATTGGTGGCAGAAGTAGCCATAAATTCTGATGAATGGGGTGAGCCATGGGAGAAAGACGAGACACCAAGGGTTACGGCAGGATAGTCGATGACGCCATGTTCAGGATCACACGGGGGCCAGCCTACTACCAAAACAATATCGTGTTAATCAAAAATGTTGTAGTCAAACGATTTGAAACTATGGGAGAGGCTATGGACTTCGCCGATTTGATTAACCGTGCGCTGGATATGTAGCTTAATCGTGGCGTTTATCCCGTGGTCATTATGGGCTCTATCGCAACAGCCACTACTATCGAAGAAAGACGGCAAGACCAACAATTTCGCGGTAAATGTCACGGTGATGGCCTTGGATAACGGGATACCAGTTAAGAAACGGTGGCTAGACAACGTCATTTTTAATTCAGTTAGCCGGATTCATAATAACGGGGTGGTGGAATTGAGATACCCAAGCGGTTTGAGATCATACAGTGTGGCCGGCAAAGAGCCGAAAACAAGGTTCAAGCAAGCTGGTGCCATATTCCCAAAGCGGGGGTGGATCAAAGAGGAAATCAACGGAACGCCTATTTACCATATTCAGACCGCCCCTATTTTGGACAGGATCAAGGTGAAAATCCACAAACTCACACCGATTTATTACGAATGGTCCGCCAAATTCAAAGAATGGGAAAGCCTGTCACAGCTTGACCAATATATTTTGGATCTTATCCTATCCGGTGACAAAGACGACCGAGAATATCTACTGAACGAATACCCCCATAAATTCGCTATAGAATCCCCAGCAGGGCGCACGGCCTACTTGAAACTTGATAATTTCCTCCCGGGTGGAATAACACACCTACGGATCAAAGGTTGCATGCCACAGCGGGGGTGGTTTAGACGCCTGAAGACACACCTTACTTCCGACAGAATTATAAAAATGGTGGGAGATATACCAACAATAGTTAAGAATATCAACACAAATATCCCATCCGGTACCATGCTAATGACATCCGCAAAGAACGAATTTACCGCTGGACTCCACTTCGGGGGCGACGAGCCCATGGCCCTTGGGAGATACAAGATCAGACACAGGAACAAACCAACAGGTTTCGTGATTTACGGCATGACCGAAGAGGATCACCGTATCAAATGCGAGGGCCGAAATAACGTTTGGCTGAACAACATAACCCACGAAATGGAACCCATGGGGCACGAGGGACCAGCTTTCTTCCGAAGTGTCGGCCAACACCTCCGTGGGTCTCATGCTATGGGGCTAATTCATCGCTCCTTTCACTTGGCGAACATCGGCTACACCAGTAGTGGCCAAACGAAGGTTCCGGTGTTTAAAGACCTCGAGGACGCCTTTCGGCTTGATATCAAGACTTCGATCTACGAGCGTGCCGGGTGGATGTTTAACGACGTCGCATGGCCAATCCACCAATGGGCGATGGCAATGGAACCAGGCATTGAATCCGAGGACTACGCAAGGCAGTTCCTAGAGGGGTACTTCGATGGGTACGTGAGCAAAGACGTTGTGAACGAATGTATTTCTCCGCTATTCGCAAGAAAGATGGACGCCATGGCAGAAGGCCCTCTCGACATCCCGGACCAGTTTCCCAACCTCTACCGAGCTATACTCGCAAAAGAGTTAATGGAAACAGGTATTCACGACCCGATGGACGTGATTGAAGGTCAAATAAACATTGTCCGGTGGATAGAAAACAATTCCTAATGGGGGGCTATGATTGCAATCTTCTGTTTAATAATCATTCTTATGGTTGTATTTTACATTCTGGCATACTAGGGGTGGTATGGTGACATCACGCCAACAAACTAAAAAAGTAACCAAAGTACCACATCTCGAAGGAT